>DATBXH010000988.1:0-2182 GCA_036514375.1 Bacteroidales bacterium
CGGAAACATGCTGAAAACAAACCCGCCATATCAGCCTTTTGCCCCTCAATCGTTCGATTAATCCAGGTAAAGTTTCCGGCATTGGTCGAAAATATTATGCTGCTGAAACCACCGGTTGATATTGCAGCCATTTATAATAAAAAGAAACTGCAGGATGAGGGCCTCAAACCGGAAGATATCGGAATTTTCTATATCGCCCCCTGTGCTGCCAAAATGGTTGCCATGCGCAGTCCTGTCGGCGAGAAGGTTTCCGAAGTAACAGGTATTATTAATATGAATTTCCTCTATAACAAAGTTCTGACCGGAATTAAACAGGCAAAAAAAGAAGCCTGCATTGTTCCCTCAAGAACACCTTTGCAACCCAAATGCATTGTCTGGAGCCTTACCAGAGGAGAATCAGCAAATTGTGTAGGTAGGGGCCTTGCGATCGATGGAATTCATAATGTTATTGAATTCCTGGAGAAATTGGAAAATGAAGAGAATCCTGATATTGACTTTCTTGAGCTTCGGGCTTGCGACGAAAGTTGTGCAGGAGGTGTGTTAACATCAGGAAACCGATTTCTCACCGTTGAACGACTTCATAACCGGGCAGATATAGCCGGACAAAAATTGATGAAAGGCTTACGAAGCAAAGAATCTATCCTGGATTATCGGGATTATCTGATTCAGAATATTGAGGTGAATAAGATCAAACCCCGATCCATGATGAAGCTGGACGAAGATATGAACGAAGCGATGAAAAAGATGAAAAAGGTACACGACCTGATTCTCTTTTTACCCCAGATTGATTGTGGAACCTGTGGAAGTCCAAGTTGCTCAGCTCTAGCGGAAGATATTGTACAAGGGAGAGCATCGCTTGCACAATGTCATTTCGTACAACGAACACTCGAGGATCGGAAACTTTTTACAAGGGAAGAATCAGTAAAAACATTGGAGGATACCTGGAGCAGTGATAAATTCAACCGGAAATGGTTACTAAATTTATAAGAACGGACCTTAGTTGACTGTTGACTGTGGTCTGTTGACAAATTTTAAGCTAGATGACTGTTTTACAACTTACTGAAGCGCTAAACCTAAAAGTTCTTTCGGGTTCTAAAGGACTAAATAAAGTAATTACAGGAGGTTATGTTTCCGACCTTTTAAGCGATGTCATGGGAAATGCTCTCGAAGGTCAGGTTTTAATAACACTGCAGACCCACAAAAATGTAATGGCCATTGCTTCGCTAAAAGATCTCTCGGCTGTTATACTGGTAAAAGGTCTCCAACCCGATCCGGATACTGCCGCACAAAGCGAAGAAGAAGGTATTCCTGTATTGGGGACTAATGATCAAGCCTTTGAAATATCGGGCAAACTCTATAACCTGATCATGTAACACGGATGAATATTTACAGGGCCGATTTACACATACATACGGTATTGTCTCCTTGCGGAGATCTGGAAATGAGCCCTGCAAATATTATTACTCAGGCAAAAAAGGAAAACTTAAATATCATCGGGATAACCGATCATAATACAACGAAACATTGCACCTTAACTCAACGATTGGGCGCTGAAAATGGAATCTTCGTTCTTGGGGGTGCTGAAGTAACTACAAAAGAAGAAGTCCATTGCCTTACGTTCTTTGATAAAACTGAATCATTGGAGGAGTTCCAGGAATATCTTGAAGAACATCTTCCTTTTGTACAAAACAATCCGTCTTTTTTTGGACATCAGGTGGTTGTGAACGAAAAAGAAGAAATTCTCGAAGAGGTGGATTCTCTGCTCATTGTTGCTATCAATCAGTCTATTGAGCAGGTCAGGGAAAAAGTTAACAACTTAAAAGGCCTTTTTATTCCGGCTCATGTTAACCGGCCACGCAACGGAATACTCAGTCAGCTTGGGTTTCTTCCCGATGGACTGACTCCGGATGCCATAGAAATATATCATAGAGATTCACCCGAAACCTTTTTGGTATCACATCCGGAATTCAATAAATATGTTCTTCTAAGTAATTCTGATGCCCATGTGCCCGAGCGCATTGGCCGAAACTATTCGTCATTCTTCATTGATCATCTTTCATTCGATGAAATAAGGATGGCACTTAGAAGAGAGCTGGGAAGAAAGGTGTTGATATGACGGAAATTTCGTTACATATTCTGGATATAGTGCAGAATTCAATTGCTGCACATGCAAGTTTAATCC
>DATBXH010000989.1:0-3595 GCA_036514375.1 Bacteroidales bacterium
TGAAAGTAATAAAAGTGAAAAAGATATATTTAGATTTAAATGGGAGCTATCAGAAAAAAATAAAATCAAGTTGATATCCGTACAGGATAATGATACAATTGATGGAGTCTATTCTTTTGAGGGTTATTATTTAAATATAAAAGGAGTAGTAAAAAATCATTTTGAGTTATTTGTACTCTCTAAATATTAAAGACTTAAAATCAAAATCTGTTATGACAAAACAAACACGTAAAGTTTTATTGATCATTATTCTAGTTTTATTTTTTGCTTCTTTTGCAATTGAGAACAAAATAGTAATGACATTTATCTTAATAGGACTGGGAATTATTGGTTTTGTAATTGAAACAACAAAAACAACAGATTAGGAATTCCGGATTTAAAAGGAAATAAGGAGTTCCTCACTACTTCGTCGGCAAAAAGTCACACCAGCCTGTTGCAGCCCTTGTTTTAACATATTGACTTTTTAAGGTAAAACAAAAGCTTTACCACTCTTTGGGTTTTGAGATATTTTTTAATAGATTGTCTTCTTTTGAGCGGAATTAAAAAATATTTCAAAAAGCTTGACACCACTAGTCACCTGCATTGCTGATCAGCTTTCTTTTTTCTTTTTAATGTTTTCTTTGTTTCTTTTAGAAATATATTGAAAATTAAAAAAATAACATTTTTAAGAACGGAGCCTTCCAAAATGAATTTGGAGCGTCCCTGATTGAAGACAGGGCCCCCTGATTGATAACAGAGACATCCGAAAAGAGAGCCGGCTTTCCCCTACCTATAAATATTGTCTTATTTTTCTCACCGGTTAATGCCGCAAAAGCCCCGGCATTCCCGGAATATTTTCATACAGGTTTTACGCTCTCCCCAAAAAGTATTTCAGACAGCCTATCTTTTTTTAATTGTCATAAACTTCAAATATAATCTACGATTTCAACGTTTTATTAATCTTTGTTTAGTATTTTTTTGCAAAAATATTTCCATTTTAAAAAAACTATATATAATTTTCGGGTATGTTTAATCATAAGTAATTCATCAGGTTATACAGACTAAAGACTGTTAGTATTTTTATGGATACAGGTCGATCAATGAACCGTTTTTATTAACCCCAAGACGGCATTACAACTTATGAAGAAGCTTTTTTGACTAATAGCCTCAGCCTTTTCGCCTGTAAAGTTACCTTAACCTTTAATTTTATGGCAAAAAACAGTTATTTACCAGTCACTGATGCAGACAGATCAGCCTGGTTAAAAAATTTCTCTGGAAAATTACCGAAATATGCGACTCCTCTGGGCTTAACTGCCGCTGAAACTACTGCTGTAGCAGCCGATTCACTTATGTTTACATTTGCAATCGACCAGGTTGATTGGTTTAAAAAGGAAAGCGCCAAAAGGGTGGCTTACAAGAACCTTCTGGCCGCCGGGGAACCCGGCAAACAGCTGGGAGACTACCCCGCTCTGGGAGAAACAATCACTGCTCCTGCCGCTGTTCCCTCAGGTATATTTATCAGGAACAGCAAACTGGTGCAGCGCATTAAAAATCACCAGAATTATACTGCTGCTATTGGCGAGGATCTTGGAATAGAGACTCATTCATCTATCATTTCGCTGATAAATGCAAAGCCGGAACTTAAAGTGACCACGGATGCAGGCCGGCCGGTTTTAAAATGGACAAAGGGGCACAGCACCGCCGTCGATCTTTATGTTGACCGCGGCGACGGCAAAGGCTTTGCGTTTCTTGCTACTGCCACTGTTCCCCATTATACGGATATGTGCGAACTGCCGGCATCTGTTGCACAATGGCACTATAAAGCCATTTACAAGGTTGGCGACGAACAGACCGGCGAATTCTCAGATATTGTATCCGTAATGGTATCGAGCCAAGTTGGTTCGGTTAAGTAGCAAATTTTAACAAAAAAAGCTATTCCATATAAAAGGGGTTTCATTATTTATCATAACCCGGCTTGCTTGTATATGACACAAAAAAGAAGCCGGGTTTTTTATTTAAAGTGATGATAAGCCTAAAGATCGATCATCCTAAATCGCTTATCCTTTCTAACTTTGTGAGGTCGAGTATCCGGATTTTACGGCCATCTATGGAAATTACACCTTCCATCGAAAAAGCTGACAATGTTCGGATAGCGTTGGAAGTGGTCATATTTGAAAGGTTTGCAATATCTTCACGGGAGAGGTAAACCTTTAGTGTTTTTTCATCTTTCTCAAAACCATAGGTATCTTTAAGAAACAGGAGAGATTCTGCTAACCGTCCACGGATATGTTTCTGCGTAAGCGTAACCGTGCGAAAGAAAGAAAACCCCAGCTCAGTTGCAAAGGCTTTAATAATGCTGATGCTTAGATCACTGTTCATCCTCAGAAGCTTATAAAGTGTGTCCTTATCAACACTGCATACGGTTGAGTCTTCAATGGCCATTGCAGAAGCATGATGATTTTCCTCTGCAAACAATGCCCTGTAACCAATAAACCCGATCGGCTTTGCCAGACGTACAATCTGTTCACGTCCGCCAACACCCTCCTTAAAAACCTTAACTTTACCTTCCGAGAGACAAATTAAACCTGTTGGCTTATCCCCTTCTTTAAAAATGTATTCTCCTTTTTTGTAATATGAGGCAGTTAGGCCGGATTTTAAAACTTCTTTTTGGTCCGAAGAAAGAACGCTGAAAATGGATTTTTTATCCTCCAGAAATTCGCGGCAAACTTCTACAGCATTAAACATTTTTTAAAAATTATGTTGAACAACATTCAAAATTAGTAAAAATAGTAACATTTATAACTGAAATATCTAAAAACTACACGAATATGATTTTATTCATATTTCTAAGTTGGAAAGGGTGATGGATTAACGAAATTTGCCGGAAATCAGCAATGATTTAACGTCAAACAGGTGCTGTTTAAGGTATTAGTTTATGTAATGATTTGAATCAGTACTTTGCTACAATTGGAATTCTGCGTCCTATTCCAAATGCTTTGGACGAAATCCTTAAAATAGGAGGTGTTTGGAAACGCTTATATTCATTACGGTTAACTAATTGAATAACCCGGTCGACCAAAGTTTTTTCAAACCCTAAAGTTACGATTTCGCTCGAAGATAGTTGGTCTTCAATATAATAGTGAAGGATTTTGTCAAGAACAGCATATTCGGGCAATGTATCTGAGTCTTTCTGATCGGGTCTCAATTCAGCCGAAGGTGGTTTAATAATGGTGTTCGTTGGAATTATCTCTCTGTCTCTATTCATGAAATTGGCTAATTCGTAAACCCTTGTTTTATAAACATCGCCCAGTACGGAAAGTCCTCCGTTCATATCACCATAAAGTGTTCCATAGCCGACAGCTGCTTCACTTTTGTTCGAAGTATTTAATAAAATGTGCCCGAATTTGTTCGAAACAGCCATCAACATCACTCCCCGTATTCTTGCCTGAATATTCTCTTCGGTGATATCCGGATTGAGCCCTGAAAACAATGGTCTGAAGGTGTTCTGAAATTGATGATAAGTGGCGTGAATTGGGATGATATCGAAACGGATATCTAAGTTTTCGGCAAGTTCAATGGCATCAAAAATAGAATGGTCCGATGAATATTGAGATGG
>DATBXH010000990.1:0-3815 GCA_036514375.1 Bacteroidales bacterium
GTATTTCAACGAAAAGCCCAGTATTATAACCGACGAATTGAACAAGTTTGATAAAGCGTTTAATGTTTCGTGGGATAAATTTTCCGAAGGAAGGGTTAAACGGGCTCCATCAGACCAAATCACTTACTTTTTCAAAAATGCTGATTCAATTACAAGAAATGAAGCAAAGAAGCTCATCGATGATTTATTACTAAGAGTTTATCAGAAGGGGATCCTTGAATTGAATGACCAATTGGAACAATTAACCAGGAAGGATTTTCCTTTGGTGATTATCCGAAATAATGTGGGTGAAGAATATGAGTTTTCTGATGTATTTACGCCAAAATCAGCCTATGCATATATCATCGACCAACTCGAACTCCTGAAGGATGCCTCTTACATGGACAGAATGCTGTACCAGTCGAACTTTTATAAGGAGCTTAATATTAATGAATTTCTTGTACCCGATCTGACATATAATGATGAAGCCTCCAGGAATGTGAAAAACGAACTGGTTAAAAAGATTTCATTAACCAAAGGTATGTTTCCTGCTGAAAAAAGGGTGATAGGAAAAGGAGAGATTGTTAATGACGAGAAATTTAATTTGTTGCAGTCGTTGAAATTTGAATATGAGAACAAACTTGGACATTCCAGTAAGTTTAAGTATATCATTACCGGGCAGGTTATTATCATTGGCGGACTTTTACTGGTATTAATTATTTTCCTGGTTAGTTTCAGACGCGAAGTTTATTCCAATAACCTGAAATTTAGCTTTATCCTTTTATTGGTAGTACTTTTCGTCGGAATCTCAAGTTTTATGGTCAAAAAGGACTGGGGTAATTACATTTATGTACTTCCGTTTGCCCTGCTTCCAATGATTGTAAAAACATTTTATGATTCGCGGCTGGCTTTATTTGTACACACTGTTGTTATTCTTATTGTTGGTTTTATTGCACCGAATGGATTTGAGTTTTTATTTCTCAACTTTGTTACAGGAGCCATTTCAATTATCGGATTGTCTAATCTTTATCGGCGTGGAAAGCTTTTCAAGGCAGCTTTTTATGTTGTGTTAACCTATTTTGTTTTATACCTCGGTCTGTATCTCCTTCAGGGAAACGATTTTGTCCTGCCACAGGATGGCGGAAATTTCTGGGAATCAAATCAGAATTTCTGGGATCATAGCATATATTTTAGTATAAGTGCGTTTCTGTTATTAATGGCTTATCCGCTGATTTTTATATTCGAAAAGATATTCGGCTTTTTATCTGATTTAACATTGATGGAATTGTCGGATACCAATCAGCCGTTGCTTAGAAAATTGAACGAAAAAGCACCCGGAACGTTTCAGCATTCCTTACAGGTAGCCAATCTGGCCGAAGAAGCCGCTTATAAAATTGGAGCAAACCCTTTATTGGTTAGGGTAGGGGCCCTTTATCACGATATAGGTAAAATGAACAATCCGATGTACTTTATTGAAAATTTGAATTCGGATAAGAGTCCTCACGATGACCTCACCAGCGAGGCAAGTGCTAAGATTATTATCGAACATGTTTCTATGGGTATAGAGATTGCAAGAAAAAACAGGTTACCGGAACAGATAGTCGATTTTATACGCACCCACCATGGTACTACCACGGTTCAGTTTTTTTATCGCACACAGAAAAAAAAGAATCCGGAAAGTGATGTGGATATTAGCAAGTATACTTATCCGGGGCCTATCCCGTCTTCAAAGGAAATGGCTCTGGTTATGATTGCTGATTCCGTGGAAGCCGCATCCCGCAGTTTGAAAGATATTACACATAGTTCCATTAACGATTTGGTGGATAATATCATATATTATCAGATGATTAACGACCAGTATTATAATTCGAACATCACACTAAAGGACATTGGGATTGTGAAAGAAATTTTTAAGCGTAAGTTAATGAACATATATCATGTACGGGTTGAGTATCCGGATGAAATATAATCATCAATAAGAGAGTCTAATGAAAAAATGATTTTTTCAGGTAGAATTGCAGTTTTTCTAACAAGAAAAATGGCTTTTCTTATAAGAAAAATGATTTCGCTAATAAGAAATGAAGTTTTTCTTATAAGAAATGTGACTACTCTTATAAGAAAAATGACTTGTCCTAAATTAGTCGGGAATTATATGAAGAATGGTAATTTAAAAAAGAAAGGCTGCCATTTGGCAGCCTTTCTTTTTTATTAGTTTTGAGGTTGGGCTTGCGGTTGAGGTCTGTTCTTTACTTTGTCCAGATCTTCAAATGCTTTTTGAGCCTCTTTTGCCTGTGTATCGGTTGGTATCAATTCAAGTATCTTGTTCCAGGCATCCAGTGATTTGGTTTTGTCCTCCTGGTATTCGGCTTTATCTTTCTTTTTATTCAGTGCATTATATGCCCTTGTATACCATAAAGCACCCATATATCTATATGCTTCAACGATTTCGTTTTTGCGTTTATCAGCTTCATTGGCACCTGTTATTAATTGGATAACCTTTTCATAATATGGTTGTGCCTTGTCTTCTCCTTTGGTGTCCAACAAGTTTTCCGTTCTTGCCATCCATAGCGGACCTAAAATATTGGCAGGAATTAATGTGGCAACAGTCTTGAATGCAGTATCGGCTAAGATCAGGTGTTGTTGTTTCAAGAGGGAGTCAGCTTTGGCAGTATCCTTTTTAAAAGCTTGTAAGTAATACTGTTGTCCCAGTCTGAAACTGTTGATAGCTGCATTTTCAGGAGATAACCTGATCATGGTCTGATAAAACGGAACAGCTTTGAGATACAAACCAATGCGGCTGGCTATTTTAGCACCATCCTCAAGCAAACTTGTCCTGGTGGAGTCCATCAAATATGCTTTCATATAATTATCAGGAGCAAGTGAATCTAACTTACTGGCGATTTCAATCTTGGCTAAGTATTCGTAATCACTTGAGAGCAATTTGCTACGATCCTGTACCTTAAAGAACTTGGTAATGTTATCCATGGCAGTAGTAATACTTTCGGGTTTTGTTACTTTGCCCTTCTCGTCAACACCCAACTCGTATGATATGTAGGCCTGAAGTCTCAAAAGAACAGGATTCTTAGAGTCAATTTTCAACAAACTCTCAATCATTTTGGTGGCTTCGGCATATTCTTTATTATAGAAAAGTATGAAAGCATATCTGTACTTGTCTTCCAGGCTTACTTCGGAATTATCGAAGAATTTTTTGTAATTATCGCTGGCATCCTGAAATTTACCGGACTTAAAATACATATCTCCCAAACCTTTAAAAGCTAAAGGATATTGAGGATCTATAGCCAGTGCTTTGTTAAAATTTTGGGCTGCCACATCCCAAGATCTCGAGTCGGTATAAATATTACCAACTTTTACATAGGCGAGTGCCATATTTTTATCATAAAAAACTGCATTCTCATAAGCATTAGCAGCCTCGCCGGCATTACCCCTGAGTTTAGCGAGATCTCCGGCTGCCATATAAAGGTTTGCGTTTTTAGTGGTTACTTCTTTACCACGAAGATAGAATTGTTCGGCCAATTTAGCGTAACCACCGGAAATGCAGGCCTCAACAATATAAGCGTATAAATCGCCGTTTTTTCTTTCTTCCTTAATTGCTTTATTAAATGATTCTTTGGCTTTTGTGGTATCTCCTTTTGAAAGGATTATCTTACCCAGTCCGGCGGTACTGAAAGCATAATCTATGCCTTTGTTGAAATTATTTTCTGCTGAATCGGCTTTTCCTAACGCAAGAAAAGTCTCACCCAGATAAAATTTCAGACTTGGATCTGCAGGATTCTTTTTCACCTGATCGGCAAAAAACTGATTGGCTTTGTTCCATT
>DATBXH010000991.1:0-2575 GCA_036514375.1 Bacteroidales bacterium
GTAGATTTGGAACAGGAAACTTTTTCATGGCAAATAATTTTTCAAGATTGTTTAATCGATTCAAGATTTCTACATTCAATAATCACCTGAGCTTTTAACTGCATCTTATAGGAAAGATTTAGTCACACTCGTTTGACAACAGTGTTTAGAAATACTTGCACAAAATCCCTACCAAAAAGTATTGTAAATAAAGAAAATAGATGAGTACCCGAGCTAATTCAGACAATCAGATCCGTTTTATCGCCAAGTGACAGAAAATAGTAGACATTATATAAATAGAGAAAAAATATTTGTTTGAAGAATAAATCCATTCGTTTCTCTAATCTCATTCTGCTTATCCTTTTTTTTAAAGTAGTTTTAAAAATCAGGGGTGGTTTGAAAAAATTAGTGTGATGAAATTAAAGAGAAGACTGTTAACCGTATGTATGCATATACTTGGCTGGAGTAGTATACTCCTTATTCCAAAATACTTAATGCATCAAACTATATTCCGGATAAACCTGTTACAGGAACTATCCATGTGGGTCCCTGTTATAGCAGTTTTTTATCTCAATTACTCAATCTTAATCCCAAAACTTCTGACCCGCAGGCGATTTGCCCTTTACACTTTAACCGTTTCCATCCTTGTGGCTGCTTCGTTCTTTTCCATCAGGATCTTCGATTATTACTACTTCGAACCCAGATTCCTGCCGTCTTTTGAAAAGAATCAGGTAAAAGTTCAGAATTCTTTACCTCCATCTGTTGATGACAATTATCATAACTCAAATTCTTTCAAACCTTTCGACGACGATTCGCTTAAAAAGAGTCGTGAAAACAACCATCTCTTTATCCCACCCACCCCTGCTGAAAGAACCCAAATGCGAATGATTCGCAGAGAAATAGATATTTTTGTTTTATTAGTTCTCTCCATCGCAGTGAGTACCAGCATCAAAATAACTGGGAAATGGTACTCTAATGAAAAAGAACGTAAAGAAATGGAAAATCAAAAGCTTACTGCCGAGCTATCATTGTTGAAATCTCAAATTAATCCGCATTTCTTTTTCAATACCTTAAACAATATTTATTCGCTGGCAATTCAAAAATCGCGTAAGACACCGGAAGCAATTGTGAAATTGTCCGAATTGATGAGGTATATTATTTATGAATCAGATAAGGATTTGGTTCCTCTTAAGAAAGAACTTGAATATATTAGAAACTACGTAGAATTACAACAGCTAAGGTTGATGTCAAATGTTAAGATCACTTACCAGATCGAAGGAATCTATAGTGATGTGATGATCGAGCCTTTGTTATTTTTGCCATTTATAGAAAATGCGTTCAAACACGGAATTGATTATACAAAGGATTGCGAAATAAAAATTAAATTTGCTATCGATTCAGATCTATTGGTTTTTACAGTCGAAAACCCGTTGGTACAGCAGAGTAAGAAACAAGCTGCGGAATCATCGGGAATTGGCCTGGCGAACACCAAGAAGCGTTTACAATTGCTATATGGTGATAAATATGAGCTGAAAGTGAATCAAAAGGATGATCATTTTACCATTGAACTTGCCCTAAAAATAAGGGAATATGAATTGTATAATAGTTGACGACGAGCCTCTTGCCCAGCAGGTTATTGAAGAATATATAAAAACCATCCCGTTTCTAACACTTGTAGGAAAATGTTCTAGTGCATTTGAAGCCTTCGACAAGTTGCGTACTCAAAAGGTAGATCTTATTTTTCTGGATATTCACATGCCAAATGTCTCTGGTATCGATTTCATCAATGCGCTTGACAACAAGCCTTATTTTATCTTCACCACTGCTTATTCGGAGCATGCTTTGGAAGGCTTTAACCTGAACGCTGTAGATTATCTTTTAAAACCAATCCCTTTTGAACGCTTTCTGAAGGCTGCGAACAAAGTTTACGAACTTCATACCCTACGCAGCGAAAAACACGTACCTAAAGTAGAATCCATTTCCGAAAATAAATTGACCGATGGTTTCATTATGGTCAAATCGGATTACCAAACCATTAAAATAAACCTGAACGATGTTGTATTTATTGAAGGGTTAAAGGATTATGTGAAGATTTATGTGGTATCCGGGAAACCTGTAGTTACACTAAACTCTCTTAAAAATATGGCTTTAAAATTGCCATCGGATCGATTTATCAGGGTACACAAATCGTACATCGTTTCCATCAGTAAAATCGATTCTATAGTTAGAAACCGCATTATCATTGGGGATAAGTGGATCCCCATCGGTGAAAACTTTAAAGATACTTTCCATGAAATCTTGCGAAAACACGACTTTAACGTGTAAGGATAACATCAAATATCAAAAACTCATATCATGAAAATCGCCTTTTTCATTTCCATTGTAATGGCATCATTCGTTGTCTCCTGCACCTGTAAGCCCCAAAACGGTGAAGGGAAGGATGCGCTTGCATCGCATATAGATTCAACCATAAGGCCGGGTGACGATTTTTTTATGTTCGCCAATGGTAAATGGTTTAAACAAAATCCGATACCTGCAAGCGAAGCCAGCAATGGAATTTTTCAATTGATACAGGATACCATCAACGTTCAAATAC
>DATBXH010000992.1:0-2671 GCA_036514375.1 Bacteroidales bacterium
TTACAGGGTCAGGATTCACACTTTCCTGGAACAATGCCACAGATAATGTTGGGGTAACAGGCTACGATGTATACAAAGATGATGTCCTGGTTATTTCAACAACAGAAACTTCTGCTTTAATTTCAAATTTAACCGGTGAAACAACTTACAGCATGACCGTAAAGGCAAAAGATGCTGCCGGAAATGTTTCTGCTGCAAGCAATGCCATAAGAGTTAAAACATTGGTAACTGCCATAACAACTGTTGAGGCTCAACCGCTGCTGATTTATCCAAACCCGGCCACCAACTATTTTAATATTGAACTGAGCGAAAAATCAACGGTTCAGATTCTCAGCCTGTCGGGTAGCGTGCTTGTAAGTGAAGCTGGCAAAGAAGGCGTGAATACTATTCAGTTTAATTTGGGACCCGGGCTTTATATGGTGAAGGTAACCGGAGAAAATAACAATATTCGAATCAGCAAAATAATTGTGAAATAATTGATGCTGAGGCGAAAAATTTTAAAGAGAATAACACCACTCCTTTGATTAAAAGGCTGTTCCAAAAGAACAGCCTTTTTTGATGTTTGCACGTCACAAAAGATTGTACTTTCGGCACAAATTTTGATAAATTTAAGTTCAAAATACGAAAGCCATGATTAAAAAAGGACTACTACTGATTCTATTCTTATCTGTTACAATTGCTTCTTCTTTCTCAACGGTTTATTATGTTGCTACCACAGGGAACGACTCAAATAACGGCTCAAAAGAGCAACCTTTCGCTACCATTCAGCGGGTACAGGACGCAGTAAATCCTGGCGACACAGTTTATGTTCGCGGCGGAACTTACCGGATGAACGAATCACAGATCGCAAAAAAAGTCAGGATGTGGGCTTACGTCACCTATCTCGATAAAAGCGGGCTGCCGGGCAAACGTATTAATTACTGGGCATATCCGGGAGAAAAGCCGTTATTCAATTATACGGATATTAAGCCCGAAGGACTCCGGGTTACAGCATTTCAGGTGATGGGGTCCTGGATTTATTTCAAAGGACTGGAAGTGGTTGGCGTCCAAGTCACCATAAAAACCCACACGCAATCCGAATGCTTTGAGAATAATGGCAGTAACAACATCTTTGAGCTCCTGAGTATGCACGACGGCCAGGCCATTGGTATCTACTGCCTCAATGGTTCAAATAACCTTTTTCTGAATTGCGATGCATTCCGAAATTGGGATTATACCTCCGAGAATGGGAAAGGCGGAAACACGGATGGTTTTGGATGTCATCCGCGAAAAGGATCTGTAAACAACGTATTCAGAGGTTGCCGCTCCTGGTTTAACAGCGACGACGGATATGATTGTATCAATTCCGCGGAGTCGGTAACATTCGAAAATTGCTGGTCGTTTTATAACGGCTATTCATCTTCTTTCGCCAGTTTAGGAGATGGAAACGGATTTAAAGCCGGTGGTTACGGAAAAACTCCGGTTGACAAATTGCCCGATCCGATACCGGGTCATGTCGTAAGGTTTTGTTTGGCTGTACATAACAAAGCCAACGGGTTTTACTCCAATCATCATCTTACCGGAAGCACATGGATTAACAATACCTCCTATGAAAATAGAACAAATTATAACATGACGAACAGGTTACCCGATAATGTCACCGATGTGGACGGATATGGCCACAAAATGAGGAATAACCTCGGGTACAAAGGCGGTATGGAAATCATGCGAATCGACAAAGCAAAGTGCGATCTTAGCCATAATTATTTCGATATGAATGTAAATGTTTCGGACGACGATTTCCTAAGCCTGGACAAATCCTTACTCACAGCACCGCGTCAGGCCGATGGCAGTTTACCCGATATCCCATTTATGAAGCTTCGTCCTGGGAGCAATTTAATCGACAAAGGAGTGGATGCCGGTTTTCCATTCAATGGAAAGGCTCCGGATTTAGGAGCATTTGAAACTCCGGCAAAATAGAATACAGATGATCTGCACTTACAACAATTAGCCCGCTAAAAAAGACAATTCAGCGGCGATTAATTCCTTTTCATCGACTTAGATTTTATCGTTTACCAAACAGGGGATACTTTTGAAGCACGAATAATTATTTTAAAGTCAATCCCAAAATGATTACAGTAAACGAAATATCAAAGTCCTTTGGCAGTATTCATGCCCTGAAAAACGTAGGTTTCGATATAAAGGACGGTGAAATCTTTGGTTTATTGGGACCTAACGGAGCTGGCAAAACAACGACCATCAACATTTTAAGTACCATTTTGCAGCCCGATTCCGGAACGGTTACCATAAACGGTTTAAATCTTAGTGAACATAAGGAGGCATGCAAACTCCAGATTGGAGTGGTACCCCAGGAAATATCGCTGTACGAAACGCTGACAGCTTATGAAAATCTTCAGTTCTGGGGAGGCCTTTACGGTATTCCTCCGGCACCGCTGGAAACTAAAATAAAAAACGTGCTGGAGATGGTGGGGCTTTACGATAGACGGAACGATCCGGTAAAAACTTACTCAGGTGGAATGAAACGGAGGATCAACATCGCATCGGCTCTCCTGCATACTCCGAAAATCCTGCTCATGGACGAACCCACGGTGGGTATCGATCCCCAAAGTCGCAACCGCATCTTCGAGATCATTGGTGAGCTTAACAAGGAAGGCATGACGATTATCTACAC
>DATBXH010000993.1:0-9876 GCA_036514375.1 Bacteroidales bacterium
ATGCAAGGTTTTTAAAATAGTCAAGGATGAAATACGTGTATTTAAAGATGACTTCCGTGACTTAGCAATGTTATTAGCTTGTTCCCTTTCAAATTTTAAAATTAAGTATGCATAATATTCTAACTTATATAAAGTCTAATAAATATCAAAATGTCGTATAAAACGGATTTTGACTTCTTCTCATCGTTATTTTAAAGCAGCGAATATGGCATCCGTATAAGTTTTATTCTTATTCCCTGCAAATACCATGACGCCGGCTTTTTTAGCACCCGATGGTTCCCAGGCTGCCCAGGTAGTAGCGGTGCTTTGACTGTTATAATCGTAGGACATCCCGTCCATAACTTTACCGTTACCAATGACATTAGCCCAATTGCTGAATCTGGTGGAGTTATTTTCAAAATAACCCATATCCATTACAAAATTCAGGTAAGCAGCATTGGTGGTGTTCTTTCCAAAATTATTACCTGCTGCTGCCCCGTCGTAAATCGCTGCTGTGTAAAGCGTATTGCTCGGGTTAGAAGATTTGGGGCCGAAATATGCACCAAATGCCTGGATTAATGTATTATAATAGGAATTCCCTGCAGTACTTCCCATATGCTCAATATCCAGTGCAATACCATTCAATCCTAAAGCAGTGATACTGGTATTCACGAAGGCAGCAAACTGGGCAGCACTCAATTTAGTTCCATTATAGGTAGTAAATGGAGTGGAAGTGTTCCATGATGTTGCATCATCAACATTCCAAAGAACCTTAACACCTGTTGCCTGTAATGCATGAATATCGTTAATAATTTGTTTATAATACTTATACGGACCTCCGTTAATGGTAAGTATATAACTTGAAGAACTTCCATAGTGAGTCGAGTCGGATACTTCCCATGGTGTTCCTTCGAACATCACCACCTCATTGGCGTTGGCCGTAAAAGTTGTGACGGGGAGCTTACCCTGGCCAACCGGTGTACAATCGAAAACATAATAAGCAATCTTATTATTGGGATTAGCCGGAATGGATTTTAGAACATTCGTAGCTGTATTGGTATCCGGAGGAATTGTCTCAGTCTTGGAACAAGAATTGAAGATAAAGACCGTCAATATAATGGATATTATTAAAACATAATGCTGTTTTTTCATGATAAAAAATTTTTATGTTAGTAAAATACAGGAAGGAATTTTACAAATTGAGCAGTAGATCTGAATAATGACACCAAACATCCAAACTTATTGGAGTTTGGTGTCATGTATGATAAGCAGATTAAAAGTTAGGGCCTGCGGTATCCCACCAAACCCTGGAACCACCTTTATCGCCTGATATGCCATTCGTACCTGTCAGTGTTGCTGCAGCCTTAGCAACAGCATCGGGGTTCGTCTGATATTCCGAGTCAGGGTATATCACCCTTCTTACAAAGTCTGCAGTATTAATTGCACCACCGCTATAATTTACTTTAACAGGTTCCAGTTTAGGATAGCCTGTCCTGCGGAATTCAGCCCAAGCTTCAATTCCATCGGGAAACTCGGCAATCCACTTCTGGGTAATAATTTTTTCCAGTTTTTGCTCATTCGTTAAACTTTCGTTCCATGCAATAGTGACATTGCTGGTAGCGGAGAAGCTGTTCCCTGAATTATGTGTGTCGACATAATCAGCAAATTTACTGGTCGCATCAGCAATGTAAGTATTAAATCCGCCGAGTATATATTGATCAAAAGATGCTTTTACACCTGCTTCATAATATTGCTGAGCCGTTTGTCCCCCCATGTTCCAACCTCTGAGAACACCTTCGGCACGAAGTAAATAAACCTCGGCTGCAGTCATTATTTGCAGTTTGTTTGGTTTAGCATAAAACATCGTTCCAACGGGTGAATAATCCTCATAAGTATCTTTCGATTTAATGTCGATACCCTGCCGGATACCTTTATAATCGCCTGCCGGTGCAGATGTGGTTGTGGCAGGCTGAAAATATTTGGGCATACGGGGATCATTATATCCCTTAAGTACCGATTCCATGGTAGCACTCATCCTGGTATCGCCCCAGTCAATGCTTATCATTCCAAGGGCATGTCCCTGCTGGCTGTAAATATTAAAATTATCGTCATTACTTTCGATAACCCCGTAAGTTTGGCTAATGGCTTTTTCAGCTTCAGTTTTAGCCTTAGCAGGATCTACTTTTGAAATGCGGATAGCTAACCTTAATCTCAAAGAATTGGCAACTTTAATCCAGTTTTTAACATTACCGGAATACGCCAGGTCGAAGTTCTTAAACGAAGTGCTATTTACATAATTACTGAGCGTATCAACAATCCTGTCGAGTTCCGAAAAGAAGCTGTAATAAATATCATGCTGAGAATCGTAATCAACTTCACTGGCTGTTGATCCATAGTTACTGTAGATAATAGGCCCGTAATAGTCGGTAGTGCGTTGCATGGTGAAAATTTTCAGCAGGTTTGCCCATGCATAGAATTGAGGATATGTAACATCATATCCTTTCTTTTTATAATACAAAATAACAGACATTGTATTGTTGTAACTGTTGTTCCATTGATCGCCATACCAGACATAATAATAGGTAACATTATTAACATTCCCGGCAAATGGCGTAGGAGGAACCATATATTGAGCAAAAGCATCGCCGGTAAGGTTTTCGTCAGTCTGTAATCCATCGTACAGGTAAATATTCATCTGTAATTGCTTGAAAAAGCCCCCGATGTTATTAAATTTTTGGGTTAAGGACGTATCCGTTATTTGGTACGGATTTGTATTAAAGTCCGTAAAATTTTTTGTACAACCTGCTGCCATAAAAATTAGGGCAACTATTGATATGTATTTTATTAAGATTCTCATTTTAAAAGTATTTAATTGATTTATTCCATAAATCCAAATAATAAGGTTTGAAGCAAAGCCAAACTCATACAACCCTGTATTTTCTGTTAATCAAAATCAAATTAATCAGGAAAATCATGGATTATCCGGGTCAAAAGTTAAGTTTGATGTTAAAGCCAATGCTTCTGGTTGGAGGTAAACAAAAATTCTCCATAGATTGTGAGTTAAT
Source organism: Bacteroidales bacterium (assembly GCA_036514375.1). Lineage (GTDB taxonomy): Bacteria > Bacteroidota > Bacteroidia > Bacteroidales > JAAUTT01 > JAAUTT01. The sequence goes on from DATBXH010000993.1 coordinate 3,045, forward strand.
ACCGGTACTTACTGTATTGTCCGGATCAAACGGAGCTGGCCTATAGAAGAAGAACAAGTTACGCCCGATCAGGGAGACACTGGCGTTGTTGAATAACACATGGAACCGATGAAGATTTACGTTATAGGTCAACACTACCTGGCGTAACCGGATGTTGGTGGCATCATAAACGTAAGGTTCAACAAAGGAGTTCCGTCCTCCGATACGATTATAATAATTGTATGGGGAAACTTTCTCAGATATCGGTGTTCCAGCTTCCGTTACCCCATTAACCAATACATAACCTGCATTACGTGCGTCCGCACTCCGTTGTGATAAGCCGTACTTATCATACCATGCCTCTGTCATATCCACAAATTTGCCACCGAATTTACCATCGATTAAAAAGCTAAACGAAAAATTTTTATAGGTAATGGTGTTATTCCATCCTAATGTATAATTGGGATTAGCACTTCCAATCTTAACATTTGGATTCCTTTCAGGCAAAGTGTCTGCATCAATAATTACATTTCCCTTAGTGTCACGTTTATATCCGGCCACATAAATATCGCCGATTGAGCCGCCCTCTACAATAGTCATGTCATATCCTTCGCCACCCAGACCATTTGAGTACTGACCTTTCAGGGTAGGATCTAATTTTAATATTTTGTTTCTGTTAAGGGCGTAGTTAATATTGGATGTCCAGGTGATATTTTTGCTTTTAACAGGAACAAAAGTAAGTGTAACTTCCACACCCGTGTTCTTTATCTTTCCGGCATTTACAAAATATGTTTTGTATCCCGAACCGGTAGGCGCGGCAAGCTGGAGAAACTCATTGTCATTATTAATATTATAGTAGGTTACATCAAAACCTGCCCTGCTGTCAAAAAACCGCATTTCTGCGCCTAATTCAATACTCTTCTGCATTTCAGGCTTAAGCTTCCGATAAGGGATCTGGGGATTATATACAATACCTTTGGTTACATCGACATCATTGACTGTGTTTTCCGGGATAGTCATGAAAGCGGGTATTTCTTTTCCCACATAAGCATATGAGGTACGAACTTTCGCAAAATTAATAGCCTGGGGAAGCTTTATCATTTGGCTGATAATAGCGCTCAGACCAATGGATGGATAAAAGTAGGATACATCGTTGCCTCCGGGAACGGCTAGCGCGGAAGACCACTCATTTCTTCCCGACATATCGAGGTACAAACTTTTTTTATAACCTACCGAAAGGTTAGCGAAAACCGATTCCTTAATATCTCTTGAAGTCATTACTGATTTCATCAGACCGATATTTGTAGCCGTATTTACATTGTTCAGATAAAATTCATTGGGAGCAACAAGGCCATTTTGTTTCGTGTCAATTTGTTGTCCATCACCAATAATCCTTTTCTGATAGCTGGTACCAAGTACACCCTGCACATCAAAATTCCCTCCGAAATCCTTGTTGTAAGTCAGGATAAGGTCGGCATATTGCTGGGTGCTGGTGAGATTGCTATACTCCCATCGTCCGTTCGAATCCCCGCCAATAAGCACACTGGAAGTACCGGCTTTAGCTTTCAGCTCGGTAATCTGATTGGTATAATCGTAATTCCCGCGGGCCTGAACGGACAATGCAGCAGAGATCTTATAGTTTAAATTAAGACTACCGTATATCCGTTTTGTAGCTTCTGTATTTCTGTCGTTGTTTAGAATCCAGTATGGGTTCTCCTGAACATCCTCAATGTTAAACCAATTCTGAGTGTACATATTCAGGTTTTTATCAAAGACCTGGTAATTATTTTTATAGTTGTTAAAATCCAAACCACGTGGAAATAAATACAAACCTGTTAACGGATTAAAGTAATAACCGTTTTGAACCTTGTTGTCGATCATCTGATCGGTCAACATGATGTTAGAAGAAACTTCAAGGTTTTTAAAGAATTTTGACGTCTGAGAAAAAGTTAAATTATTTTTATTGAAATGGTTGGTGGGCATTATTCCCTGTGATTGGGAATTTGCATAGGAAAGATAGGCCGAAGTAGTTTCATTTCCTCCACTGATGGAAACCGTATTTAAAAGGTCAAGCCCTGTTCTGAAAAATCCATCCACAGGGTTGGCATATGATCCTTTTGCACCCCAACTGTCATCAGCGCCTTTGGCTGTCTGTCCATACGAAGTTTGTAACTTCGGCAGAATAGATGCTGTTTGAAAAGACGTACTTGAAGAAATTTCAACTCTGGTTTTCCCTTTTACTCCCTTTTTTGTATTAATGATAATCACACCGTTTGACCCTTGGCTACCATATAAAGCAGCAGCATTTGACCCTTTCAGTACGGTAATACTTTCGATATCATCAGGGTTTATGTTTGATATCCCATCGCCACTATCATGTCCGCCCCACATACCTGTGGCATCTGAGGTCTGGTAATTTGCCATTGGTACACCGTCGATAACAAACAAAGGCTGGCTGGAACCATAAAAACTTTTGGTACCTCTTAGTACAATTTTGGTAGACCCACCGGCACCTGCATCACTTTGACGCAAATCAATTCCTGCGACTCTCCCGCTCAGACTGTTTGCAAAATTCATATTATGTCCCTGCGAAATCTCATCTTCCGAAAGCTGCTGGGAGGCATAACTCAGTGCCTTTTTGTCCCGTTTAATACCAAGTGCTGTTACAACAACCTCCTGCAAGGATTTAATGTCAACAACCAAGGACACATTTATTGTTGTTTGGTTTGAAAGCTGAATCCGCTCCGTATTATACCCCATATAAGTAAAAACTAATACGGAATTTTGCCCCGGAACATCAATGGAAAAGTTCCCATTAGCATCGGATATGACACCCTGAGTTGTACCTTCAACAGAAACACTTACGCCGGTCAGGGGCTCGCCTGTTGAGGCATCCGTTATGGTCCCCGTAATTTTTTGTTGCAGTAAAGTTTCCGAAGGTGTAATCACAATAATATTGTTATCCAGCAATCTGTACGTTATAGCTTTATTTTTCAACAGATCCGCCAAAACTTCATTGATGGAATTATTGTTAGCAGTTAAAGAAACCAAATTGTTTAAATCCTGATAGTTATCGCTAAAGAAAAAACGGAAATGACTCTGTTGCTCTATAAGCCTGATAACATCAATCAATGGTTTATCCTTAACCGATAAGTTAAGTTTAGCATCCTGTGAATATAAAACTGCCGATACATTAAGCGTAGTTACCAATGTAAGCAATAATGAAATTCTCATGATTAGTAGTGTTTTGCGAAGTAGTTTTAGATGGGATATAAAATTCCCATTACAAAAATTTTTCATAAATTTGTAGTGTAAGGTTATTAAATTAATTATTAGATATTTCAGGGCAATGAAATATCAAAAAAATGACCGAAACGTCTAGTATTGGAGCCTATTAAGGTTCCAATACTTTTTTAGGGAAAGTGTTCTGATTTATACATAGGCAAATTTTGTTAGTAATTATATTAGACAACTAAAACTAATGCTTATAAGCCCTTTGGTATCTGTTCTCCAATTTCTGATTGAGGGTAACCTCTACCCTGCCTTTATCAATAGAATAAGAAATTGGGATCGTAAGACTTACAATGGATAAAACCTGTTCAAGTGTTTCGTTCTGGATAATTCCTGAGAAATGATATCTTGATAATTCTCCGGACTTCGATATAATAGTTACGTTAAAGCGACGCTCAAACAAAACAAACAGGTCATTCAAATCCGCACTCTGAATGACCCAGTTAGGATCTTTCCAGGACGTTTCAACTTCCGTGTTTGACTTTTTTACGTTAATGCTATGGCTCACTTTTCTGGATTCGGAATGATTAATTTCACCATTTGTTACAGCATTATTCCCTGCAACCTTTTGTTCCTTAAAAATCTGAGCTTTCTGACCTTGCGTGAGTACGACACTTTCCTTATCTCCGAAATCAGAAACGTATTCTTTCGAAGTTGTTTTACTAACAACAACTGAACCTTTGACCAGTATCGTCTCAATAATATTTTCCTCAGGATATGCTTTCACATTAAACTCCGTTCCTACGGCCCGGATACTGGCTCCGGACGTGTTCACGATAAAAGGTTTGTCTGCTTGTTTTGCTACCTTAAAATATCCCTCACCCACAAGGCGGACTTCTCTCAATTTTTTACCGTAGTTCATCGTATAAGAAAGTTTACTCCCGGCATTCAAACAAACCACTGATCCATCCGGAAGGGTTATTTCCGATTTAGATCCAAGAGGAACATTAACAATATTCTGTGCTTTATTATCAGAAGTCCCGGAATGATACTTTTGGAAAAAGGTTATAGCAACAGCGCCTATTAAAAGAGAAAGAATAATAATTGCTGCCAGTTTTCGGAAAGTCATTATAACGTATTTACTCTTACCTGAGCTGGAGGCTGATAATTCTGTTGTCTGACTCTTACTATTACCGGGAGATAGCTTCTGATATGCACTCTCAATTTTCTCTGATTTAAAATAATGAATTGACGAAGCTTTCCATAACAAATACATCTGTCGGAAGTAAGCTTTATTGGAACTACTTGAAGAGACCCACGTTCTAAGTTCTTCTTTTCCTTGCTGGTCGATTACTCCGTGAAGAAAATCGAGAATTAAACTATCTATATCCTTTAAGTTTTTATCTGAATTCATTTTCCTGTATTCTATATAGTAGACGAATGGTTTTTTAAATAGGGTGAATGAGTATTAAAATAATTTTTGGCTAACGGGCCAATCTGAAAAAAACAACCGGTTATCACTATAAGACTTGGCTAAACGAACATCCTAAAAATGAATATGAAAATGATAATAAAGAAATCTTTTAACTGTTCCCGTAATTTTGCCAGTGCATTTTTGATGTTTGTTTTGACGCTATTCACTGAAATACCCATTTCTTTTGCAATTTCTTCGTATGTGAGGTCATTTAGGCGACTAAGCAGGAAAGTTCTCTTATATTGTTCCGGTAACTTATCGATAGCCCTTTTAATGCGATCCTCCAACTCCAGGGTCAGAATGTAGTCAAGAGGTGTTTCTCCCAAATCTTCGAGTGTAAATGCCTGATGAGTTTCTTCAACGCCGGATTTCAATTTATCTTGAGCTTTCTTGTGTCTGTAATAATCTATTGCGCTGTTATGTACCGATTTTATAAGATATTCCCTTAACGATGTGTTAACAAAGAGCCTCTCTCTGTTTTGCCAAATTCTGGTAAAAACATCACAAACTATGTCTTCAGCCAGATCATATGATCCTGTGTATCCACGTGCCTCATAATAAAGCATTGGATAATATTTTTTGAAAACTTGTTCGAATTCCCTTTCATTACCAGCCTTCAATTCACGAATAATAGCTTCTTCCGAAATGTCCATGAATTCAGTTGAGGTTTCTTAAACTTTATAAATAAAGCTAAATATATGATAACCATTTAAGGTTGAAGATGAACTTTATTTCAAAAGATATTCAAAACTATAAAAAGCTATTAATATAATCAAACTATGGTAAAACCTCAGCCGGATTACTCATAATTTTCGTCACAATTTGATATTAAAAGAGTCTTTTCAATTTTTAATTATCAATTAGTCATCAGTACATTGTTCATCTTTTATTGTGTTAATTCTTCCAAGACCGGCTTGTCTGTTGTCTTGAGAAAATGATAAATGGTTTTGTTCTGTTGCTCAAAAATTGTCACTTCATTTCTATCTTTCTTCAGCCAGCAACCCGGGAGATACAAGGTTTGCTGAGGACCAACCCTCCAGTATCGCCCCAGATTATGACCATTTACGAACACAATACCTTTGCCCCAGCCATGCATATCTAAAAAAACATCACCAATTTTCTGGATATTAAACACACCGGTATAAATAGCAGGCCGATCAATTTGTATCTGTTTATTAACCTCACTAATATCAGGAGTTACGTCCATGGGAATTTTATACATCTCCCAATTACCGCTTATGTCAAAATCATTTATAGTGACAGGAGAAATGATTCCCTTTTTATTATTGGGAATTTCAGCGCCGTAATTAATGCGTCCCATATTTTCCACCAGGATATCCAAACGCCCGTTGAAAGGTATATTTACGTCTATTTCGTATTGGTTGAATTCACGATTAAGTTCTCCAATCATTTTACCGTCGACATATACAAGCGCATAGTCGCGAAGCCCGGTTATCTTCATTTTACCATTTATCGGCTGATTAAACCGTTTACTATAGAGAATGTAACCATATCCCTGCCCAAGTTGCTCGAAGGTGAGCGGAGTATCATTATACACAGGTTTTATAGATTTCTCCCACTCAAAAAAATCAGCTGTTTTGTCCAGTTTAATGTCGGGTACAACAATCACAGGAACTTGTTCAGGAATTGGCGGGATCTGGTTGCCGGAGTATTTTTTCATAAGCTCCCGAATGGCCAGATATTTTGGAGTGGCCCAACCGGCCTCGCTTATTGGAGCATCATAATCGTAACTGGTAATATCGGGTTGAATACCGTGTTCATTATTGTAATTGGCACCGGCAGTATATCCAAAATTGGTACCTCCATGAACCATATAAAAATTAAAGCTTACGTTGTTTTTAAGATATTTCTCAACCTGGTTCACAATCTGCTCAGGTGCAATCCGTGTAAAAGGTTCAGCCCAGTGGTCAATCCAGCCGGGATAATACTCGGCAACCATATAGGGCCCGCCAGGGTAATGTTTATCCACACTTTTTCTGAGGTTATCAGTATTATCCTCGCCATTGGCAGTTGGCAGAACACCAGGTATGGCACCGTTATCAAAAAGCCATGATCCGTCGGATGTAAACATGGGAACATCAAAACCTGCATTCTTCAATAATTGCATAATTGAAAGATAATATTTAC
>DATBXH010000994.1:0-5253 GCA_036514375.1 Bacteroidales bacterium
CAGTTCTCTTATGGACCGGAGCGGACAAAACAAAACACAAAAAGGGACCATCACGTTCGATTATCCCTTTTACTATCCGCTTCCTTACGATACAATTGAACTGCAATTTTACATTCAGGATGTTGCCGGTAACAAAAGCAATGTAGTATTGATACCCAAAGAAATCCCGTTTAAATAGTTCTTCCTGGATAAACCTTCAATGCTTCGGCAAGACATTTCATAGCATTTCTCAGATCGTCCACATTAAGCACATAAGCCAGACGAACTTCATTCTTTCCCAAACCTTCTGTAGAATAAAATCCTGACGCAGGAGCTACCATGACAGTTTGGTTTTCATAACTGAAATCGCTCAACAGCCACTGGGCAAAATTCTCCGAATCATCTACCGGCAATTTGGCGATGACATAAAAAGCGCCCTGTGGTTTAGGACATACTACTCCGGGCATTTGATTAAGCGCGCCAACCAGGAAATCACGACGCTTGGTATATTCAATCTGAATCCCTGTGTAATAATCATCCGTGGAATCAAGAGCAGCCTCTGCAGCCAACTGACCAAGTACCGGAGGACAAAGTCGTTGCTGACCAAACTTCAGGGCTGTGGAAATAACATCCTTATTGTGCGAAACCAAGGCACCAACCCGTATTCCGCAGGCACTGAAACGTTTCGACATGGAATCCACCAGCACTACGTTTTCCTCAATTCCTTTCAGGTTCATGGCCGAAAAATGTCTGAGTCCGTCGTAGCAAAATTCGCGATACACTTCGTCAGAGAACAAAAACAAATCGTGTTTCTTCACAATATCGCGCAATGTTTCCAGCTCCTTCTGCGAGTAAAGATATCCGGTCGGGTTATTGGGATTACAGATAATGATAGACTTGGTACGGGGAGTAATCACTTTCTCGAACTCCTCGATCGGTGGTAATGCAAACCCATTTTCGATGGTGGACGAGATAGGGACGATCTTCATCCCGGCAGTAAGCGAGAAACCGTAATAATTGGCATAAAAAGGTTCCGGAACGATAGCCTCTTCATCTGTATTCATGCAGCTCATCATGCCAAATAACAAAGCCTCCGAACCACCGGATGTCACTAAAATTTCCGAGGCCTCCACATGAATATCCCTTTTCTTGTAATACAAGGCCATTTTTTTACGTAACGACTCATCGCCAGCCGAATGTCCGTATTCGATGGTTTTCATGCCCAGGTGCTTTACCGCCTCGATCGCAAGCGCAGGAGTAGGAAGATCGGGGTTGCCGATATTCAAATGATACACTTTTACTCCTCTCCGCTTAGCATCTTCGGAGAATGGCACTAGCTTCCTGATTGGTGAAGCAGGCATTTGATGTCCCTTTTTCGAAATCTGTGGCATTTTGTCGTTTTACATAAAAAAATACATATCCGTCCCAAAATAAAGTTTGTATTCCAGTTACAGCAGCTATTTATAAGAAAAAATAAAAGGCTGTCCCGTCACGCAATATGCGCCGCGAGAGCTATCGCTTTAACTGTACTATGAGATACAAACTTCATTTCAGGCGGACAAAAATATGATAATAATTAAATTTTTAACAGATTATTTCGTAGCGGCCGAAGATGCCTGGTTCTGAACGTTTCCCTTGAAGGTTAGGTATACCACCGAAGTTTTAGCGTTGGAATAAACAGTAATGGTTTTTGTAATAAGTCCTGAACCACTTCCATTATAGGTGCCTTTCACAATACCTTTCTTCCCTTTTTCAATCGGACCTTTTGGCCAGTCAGCGATAGTACATCCGCAGGTGGGCTGAACGTTTGACAAAACCAAAGGAGCATCCCCCTCATTGGTAAACTCAAATTCAAACGACTTAGGTTGACCTTGTGGAATAATCCCAAGATCAATATCAGTTTTATCAAATTTAATCTCCGGTTTATTTTTATTGGCTGTGGTATCGGTTTGAGCAACCAAATTTCCTAACATAAATACTCCGAGACTAAATAATAGCACAAGCTTTTTCATGGCTTCTTAAATTTAAAAGTGGTACAAAATTAATTTTTTATTAATACAATTATCAATTTTTATGATCTTTATCATGCGCTAAAAGGATACGCAAGTTACACAAAAAGGTTCGTACATATTCCAAACAGCCGTAAAAGTTTGGGCAGAAATTTATATTTTTACGGCTTTCATTTTTACTTTTAAATCAAATAGTTTTTTGTAATGGAAATACCTTCCAAATATGATCCGAAGCTGACCGAAGACAAATGGTACAAATACTGGCTTGAGAAAGACTTATTTCGCTCCGTTCCTGATCAACGACAGCCTTACACTATTGTAATCCCTCCCCCCAACGTAACTGGAGTTCTGCATATGGGACATATGCTTAACAACACCATTCAGGATGTACTTGTTCGCCGGGCCCGTATGCAAGGCAAAAATGCCTGCTGGGTGCCCGGAACCGACCATGCCTCCATTGCTACAGAAGCCAAAGTGGTTGGCAAACTGGCCAGCGAAGGTATTAAAAAGACAGATCTTACACGCGATGAATTCCTGAAACACGCTTGGGACTGGACCCACAAACATGGCGGAATTATCCTCGAACAATTAAAAAAACTGGGTGCTTCCTGCGACTGGGACCGGACCTGTTTCACTATGGACGATGCCCGCTCGGAAAGTGTGATTCGTGTATTTGTCGACCTATATAATAAAGGTCTTATTTACCGTGGTGTTCGCATGGTAAACTGGGATCCGCAGGCGTTGACCGCCGTTTCGGACGAGGAAGTAAATTATAAAGAAGTTAAAAGCAAACTCTATCATGTTCGTTATAAAATAGTCGGAAGCGACAAATTTGTGGTGATTGCTACCACGCGTCCCGAAACTATTTTGGGTGATACTGCCATTTGTGTTCACCCGGAAGACGAACGCTACCAATATTTAAAAGGAAAGAAAGTTTACGTTCCACTCATTAACCGCGAGGTTCCTGTAATTTTCGACGAATATGTAGATCGTGAGTTCGGTACCGGGGTGCTGAAGATAACACCAGCACACGACCTCAACGACTATGAGCTGGGACAAAAATATAACCTGGAAACCATTGATATTTTCAACAATAACGGAACGCTTAACGAAAAAGCGCTGTTATTTGTTGGTGAAGACCGTTTCGTTGTCCGTGACAAAATCTCGGAGAAACTCAAAGCCGAAGGACACATTGAAAAGATCGAAGATTATATAAACAAGGTGGGTTTTTCGGAAAGGACCGATGCTGTTATCGAACCCAAACTTTCCATGCAATGGTTTTTGAAGATGAAAGACCTTGCAAAACCCGCCTTTGAAAATGTAATGAACGATAACGTCCAGCTTTATCCTTCGAAATTCAAAAACACGTATCGTCACTGGATGGAGAATGTAAAAGACTGGTGTATATCGAGACAACTTTGGTGGGGACATCAGATTCCGGCTTACTATATTAATGGTACAAACGATTTTGTAGTTGCCGGTTCGATTGAAGAAGCTATTGCCATGGCACGAAAGAAAACCGGCAACCCAAACCTCACTTCTGCTAATCTTAAGCAGGACGATGATGTGCTCGACACATGGTTCTCCTCCTGGCTCTGGCCCATCTCGGTTTTCGACGGTATCCGCCAACCGGACAATGCCGATATCAAATATTATTACCCCACGGATGATCTCGTTACTGCCCCCGAAATACTTTTTTTCTGGGTGGCACGCATGATCATTGCCGGTTATGAATACCGCAGGGATAAACCTTTCAAAAATGTTTACCTCACCGGTATTGTCCGCGACAAATTGGGACGTAAGATGTCGAAACAATTAGGCAATTCTCCTGATCCCATCCATTTGATGAATCAATACGGCGCAGATGGTGTGCGTGTTGGTATGTTGCTATGCTCCCCGGCAGGAAACGACCTCCCCTTCGATGAAAGCCTCACTGAACAGGGACGTAACTTCGGTAATAAAATATGGAATGCCTTCCGCCTGGTTAAATCGTGGCAGGTGGACAATTCCATTCCTCAACCCGAAGCCGCTCAGAAAGCTGTCGAGTGGTTTGACAGTATGCTAAATAAAACCATTGCCGAGCTCAACGATCAATTCGACAAATACCGAATCTCCGAAGCTCTGATGTTGGTATACAAACTATTCTGGGACGAATTCTCCTCATGGTATCTGGAAATGGTAAAACCGGCATACCAGCAACCCATCGATGCCAAAACATACGCTGCCACTACCGGTTTCTTCGAGAAACTGTTGAAACTGTTGCATCCTTTTACGCCGTTCATTACGGAGGAAATCTGGCATTACCTGGCAGAACGAAAAGACGGCGAAAGTATCATGGTAACACCATTGCCAGTAGCCGACAAGTATGACGAAAACCTTATCGCTCAGTTCGAGCAGGTTAAAGAGATTGTGACATCAGTCCGTAATATCCGCCAGGAGAAAAATCTTCCGCAAAAAGAAGCCCTGGTGATGCAGGTCGTAAATAATACAAACCACACGCTTTCCTTTGCCGAGGTGATGAAAAAGCTCAGCAATCTTTCGGCGGTAGAAACTGTAAGCACTAAACCCGAAGGAGCTGTTTCCTTTCTGGTAAAATCGACCGAATATTATATTCCGCTTTCCGGTAAGATTGATGTGGGCGAGGAAATCAAAAAGATTGAAGCTGAACTTGCATATACCAAAGGATTTCTCGAATCGGTCATGAAAAAACTCGGCAACCAAAAATTTGTCTCCAGTGCTCCGCAGCAGGTCGTTCAAAACGAAATGAACAAGAAAGCGGACGCCGAAGCGAAGATCAAAGCAATGGAAGAAAGGCTGAAAGAATTAAAATAGTTGTTTTACTATACATTTCTATAAAAGCCTGTAAATTGATTACAGGCTTTTTTTATTCCGGATTATTAATCTGTCTCTACCTTTTTAATGGCGCAGTCCTTCCGGATACCTTTCCGTTTACTTCTCCTCCAAACAAATAATTTACCCGGTTGTTAATAAACAATTATTTAGACGTGTAATATTATAAAAGGAAGTAAATGCAGTACACTACCCTTGGCAACACCGGTTTGATTATTTCCAAATTGTCCTTTGGCACCATGACGTTTGGGAAAGATCCGTCCGTTGCGTCGGTATATAAAGTGAATATCGAAAATGCAAGAGTGATGGTCGATATCGCGATAGAAGCAGGTGTCAATTTTTTCGACACTGCTGACGGATATGCGGGCGGACAGTCTGAAGAGATATTAGGACAAGTACTTGGCAAACGACGGCA
>DATBXH010000995.1:0-2260 GCA_036514375.1 Bacteroidales bacterium
GAATAGATACTTTGCGCATCATCACCAACTACACAGATGTTGTGGTGTTCCTGTGCTAATTTCTTAATGATCAGGTATTGCGCATAATTGGTATCCTGATACTCGTCAACCAATATAAATTGGAACATGCGTTGATATTTCTGCAGGACCTCAGCAAAATCACGAAATAATATGTTGGTATTCAGTAATAAGTCGTCAAAATCCATGACACCAGCTTTGTAACAACGAACCGCATATTCCCGGTATATATCTGCCTGTTGAGGACGCCTGGCAACCTTGTCTGCTTCCATGGCACGAGGATTTGAAACATATGCCTGAGGTGTAATTAAATTGTTTTTAGCGGATGAAATCCGAGAAAATACTTCGCCTGGCTTATAGATTTGTTCGTCAAGGTTCATTGACTTTATAATCTGCCGTACAGCGTTTTTTGAATCCTGCGTATCATATATCGTAAATGTTGACGGGTATCCGAGTGCCTGCGATTCATTACGTAGGATCCTGGCAAAAATAGAATGAAAAGTTCCCATCCATAAATTCCGGGCCAGGTTATCTCCTACCAAATGGCCAATACGCTCTTTCATTTCCCTGGCAGCTTTGTTCGTAAACGTTAAGGCCAGAATAGATCTCGGATTAATGCCTTGGTTCAGTAAATGAGCAATTCTGTAAGTAAGTACGCGTGTCTTGCCCGAACCTGCACCAGCAATGATAAGCGAGGGTCCTTTGGTATGAACTACAGCTTCACGCTGAACGTCATTCAATTCATTTAAATAATCAGCCACAAATATTTGGATATGAACAGAGGTCAAAGGTAATAACTTCGGAAAAGAGTTTCGGGAGATTTTTGGAATAGTTATTCACATTATTTGTTATTTGTATTTTACTTTAACCCTCCATGTTTAAAACAATTTACGTACTTCCGGTCCGTATTTACAATATGGTGTGTAAACCATTGGTGAAGAAAATCTATAACCTGAAGAGAAACAAGTGTAGTATTATCCCGGTATTCCGCTTCAAATTTTTCTATTTGTTTTAAGAAATGAGCATGTTCAGCAATATGCGCTTTAGCTTCCTCGTAACCAAATTGTTCAAAATACTTTTCTTCTGTGTCAAAATGAAGCTTAGCATAATCAAATAACCGGCCTATAATTTCACCAACCCTTTCGTTATGTACGTTATTCAGATAAGCATCATAAAGCTCATTAAGTGTATCGATAAGCATCTTGTGATGATTATCCAATTCTTTTACAAAAACACTATAATTAGGATGCCATTGCTTTAATTGACGCATAAACTACCCTTTTGACTGCGTTTCCCATTGTGTGGGAACCATTAACTTTTCCCAGGTAAATTCATTAACCCAAATACCCGGGTGAAATGTTCCTTTTATAATAAGAAAAAATCAACCCGTTTTGTTTCGCCTGAAACAATATTTTAATGAAATATTTATATCATTATAATCAGGTCATATCAACCAAATATATGGCTGCATATACTTTAACAATACATTATTGTTCATTTCTCATGATGATAGGTTGCCCGGTTGCTTCCAAAACATTCCACCACAATTCCCCTTCAATATCAATCTTCTTTCTTTCCGAAACAGCAATTGGTATGGGAAGTAATGTGAATTGACCATTCCAGTTTCCGATCACAAAATCAGTTTTACCGGCCATGGCTGCATGCACAGCATTTTGTGCCAGAAGGCTGCAGAATTTACTGTCATTGGCATTTGCTGGGGCACTTCGAATAATATAGCTCGGATCGAAGTATCTCAGATAAAATGGAAAATTTTTTGATTTAAAAGCATCTGTTATTTTGTCTCTCAAATAAATTCCAATATCCTTGTTTTTGATGTTACCCGAAGCATCTATTTCTTTATCTTCATCTTCAAAGAACTTCTGGCCTGCGCCTTCAGCGACAACAATTAGTACATGATGTCTGGCTTCAAGGCGTTTCTTCAGGACTTCCAAAAAGCCTTTGGGCCCATCCAGATCAAAAGTCATTTCCGGTATAAGTACAAAATTTACTTCCTGAATGGATAAAGCCGCATGAGCTGCGATAAATCCGGAATCACGCCCCATAAGCTTTAGCAATGAAATACCGTTATAGGCACCAATCGCTTCGTTATGTGCAGAACGGATAATATCATTAGCAATGGAGAATGCTGTTTCGAATCCAAACGATTTTTCGATCAGATTAATGTCATTATCGATTGTTTTGGGTATTCCAGCAACAGCTATTTTCAGATTTCGGCGGGGTT
>DATBXH010000996.1:0-2263 GCA_036514375.1 Bacteroidales bacterium
TGGGGCAGGAGGTAGAGCTTCTATAATATTGTCGAGCAAATCGCCGGTGCCACTGCCCGACATGGCAGAGATCATGTGGATATCGCCAAGGCCAAGCTTATAGAATATTTGTGCGTCATATTGCCTGTCGTTGTTGTCTACTTTGTTAACTACCAGAAATACTTTTTTCTTTGTACGGCGGAGGATATTGGTCACACCTTCGTCAAGATCGGTAATTCCACTTGCTACATCGACCAGAAAGATAATAACATCGGTTTCTTCAATAGCGAGCAGTACCTGCTTTCTAATCTCTTCTTCGAATATATCGTCCGAGTTGGTTACGTAACCCCCGGTGTCTATAACGCTGAACTCGCGCCCGTTCCATTCTCCTACACCGTAATGGCGATCGCGGGTGACCCCAGCCTCTTCATCAACAATGGCTGCTTTTTTACCGGTTAACCTGTTAAACAGTGTCGATTTGCCTACATTTGGCCGTCCTACGATGGCAACTATGTTACTCATTTATATATATTTAATTGTCAATGGACAATTGTTAATTATCAATTATTGTATCCAAACTCCTTAAGCAACCGGTCGCTGTCGCGCCAGTCTTTTTCAACCTTTACAAAAATTTCGAGAAAAACTTTCTTTCCGAAAAATTTTTCAATGTCCATTCGTGCCCGGCTTCCTACCTTTTTCAAGGCTTCCCCTTTTTTGCCAATAATGATGCCCTTTTGCGAATCGCGCGACACAATAATGATAGCTTTTATGCGGATGATAGCCTCTTCTTCTTTAAACTCTTCAATGCCAACCTCTACTGAATATGGAATTTCCTTTTTGTAATTCCTGAAGACCTTTTCACGGATAATCTCCGAAGCAAAAAAGCGTTCCGATCGATCGGTAAGCACATCCTTGTCGTAATAAGGCGGACCTTCGGGCAAAGCTTCCAGAATCCTTGTCAAAACACTGGAAACGTTAAATTTTTCGATCGCTGAAATCGGGATAATTTCTGCCTTAGGCATCAGTTCCTTCCAGGTAGCAGTTAAACGTACCAGTTCATCGCTCTTGCAAAGGTCAATCTTGTTAATTATAAGAAGAACAGGCTTTTCCGTTTGGTTTATTTTCTGAATATAATCCTGGTTTTTGTCTATACTTTCCACTACATCGGTAACATAGAGGATAACATCTGCATCCTGAATAGCGCTCTGCACAAAACCCATCATAGCTTCGTGCATTTTATAGTGGGGTTTTAAAATGCCAGGTGTGTCGGAATAAACAATCTGGTAATCGTCGCCGTTCAGAATACCTAAAATACGATGACGGGTGGTTTGAGCCTTTGGGGTTACGATCGAGAGCTTCTCGCCCATCATCACATTCATCAACGTTGATTTCCCCACATTTGGATTGCCAATAATGCTGACAAAGCCAGATTTATGCGTCATTTCTAACTAATTTAATGGCGCAAAGATAAGACAATAATTTGAAGTTGACCCATGTGTCTTTTTGATATCAATTTGTATATATTTGCGTTGTAAAATCGATTGCACAAACTAAAACAATAAAATAAAATGATTGCAGATTTATTGGAAAATGCCGATCTCTATGCTCATATGGACGACAGGATGGCTGTTGCCTTGAAGTATTTACAGTCTACCGATTTGTCAAAACTTGAAATCGGAAAGCATATCATTGAAGATAACGAAGTATATGCCATGGTGAGTGAATACAACTCCAAAAACCCTGAGGATGCCAAATGGGAAGCTCATCAGAAATATGCCGACATTCAATGTATAATAAGCGGCGAAGAAAAGATGGGATTTGCCCCTTTGAATGCCATGCAGGTGAAAGAAGCCTATAATGCCGAAAAAGACATTATTATTTTAAAAGGAACGGGTGACTATGTCACTGCCAAACCCGGAACATTCATTGTTTTCTTCCCTCAGGATGCCCATCAGCCCTGTGTTGCTATCAAAGGTAATGTGCCTGTGAGAAAGGTAGTGGTAAAGGTGATGATGTAAAAATTAATTCGCTAATGATTCAATATGCTAATATGCCAATGATCGCCAAACCGGAATTCATGTCCCTTTCATTAGCATATTAGCACATTAATCCGGTGAAATCTTGGAAAGCTTTTTTAACTAACAAATAATAAACGCAATGAAAACTCTTATCAGCGTATTGATTTTAACTTCCCTTATTACATCATGTTCTTACAATAGGTATTATTTGACGGATAAAGGGAAGGACAAAAAGTTCCTGGCGAATTACGTCAGTGATCAGTCTA
>DATBXH010000997.1:0-3875 GCA_036514375.1 Bacteroidales bacterium
CTGGTTAAATTTTATGTAATCGCCAACACCAAAGCCTTCAATACCTTGAGAAGTCATAATAACCCCTTGTTTTTCATTCGCCTTTTCGGCCTCAATCGTTACTGTTGGACATTTGGATGGGAAGTTCAATTCAAAGTCCCATTCCATGGCCTGTTGCATCATGGTATACTGGTACCAGGAATACATATCGGGAGTAACACGCTGGTCATCCGGCGTCCTTGAATTATCGTTTATTTTATATTTAATGATTTCTTTTGTGTTATCGCCGTTAACATCGCCGTTGGTGTACAACGGATCATAATAGTCAGCTCTATTGTCCCCTGCATCTTTAAAGGGTACCAATTTTTTACAATCGTAATAGGTTTTGTCGGTTGGGAAACCGCCAACGCCGGTTATCAATTGAGGGAGCGTTTCCGTTGGGCCATAAATAGTTCTCTCTGTCTGTATATTTCTCGAATTTTTATCGGCACACACAAACGTATTTAGACCTTTACATTGGTTATGGCACATCGCTACCATAGCATCTACCATCTTATCAACGTCCTCGAGGGGTACTACATTTTCGTACGGGGTGCCCACACCCCCTCCTTTACAACCGCCAACATCATAACAGTTTTTCGCGAGTGACTCAAGAATTTTTTGTCTGAATTCGCTTCTGCGCTTTTCACAGGCGTCATTGCATGCATTCATCTGGTTTACCATTTCAATTTCAACATACGAAATCGGCGTGGGAGAAGGACGATTGTCGATGGTGTTATATTGAGTATAAGGTTCATGACTTACGTCATTTTCCTCGGAAGTTGCCAGATAGGTGTCGCCAAACTCATTGGTATTTATATACCAATCGCTGCGTTGTTCTTCTAATTTTGCACAATTCCGGTCATTGGAATCAGGTTCAGGATCCGGATCGGTATCAACCAGGAAATTGGTCATTTGCTTATAAAAATTATACCGTTGACCACTGCTCCATATTAAATGGTCGTATCGGGCTTTTACACGTCCTTCGCCGGTAAAATCATTTACTATCCATTTCCATTTATTCCCTGTTGCATCATCATGACCGTATCGGATATCGTTCTTATCATATATGACATCAAGGTTGGGATAATTTTTGTCCGGATAACAAAACTCCGAGTTATAAGGATCGTTGCTACAGCAAGGGCCCTTGGCAATTCCCTCACCAATAGCAGGTGTCACCACATAACCATCTGCGTCTAATTGATAGCAGTCATTCGGATCGTCGTAGTTATTTGTAAATTCAAGTTCCTGATAATCTTTATGTCCTTCCTGCGGATATATATAATATTTAAAGGCATAGACAGGATTCTTGATATTTGGGAAAAGGTATTTTGTCGATCCGTCTGCATTTTTTTCAGGATTATTGTTTTCGTCTCTTTCAGGAGGTCCCCAATTGTTTAGCGGGATATAGTAATAATCCAAATCACTTTTTTTATACTTCAAATTCTTAAAGTAATCATCAACGGAAGTACTATTCAGCCCGAAACGAAACGGTTTCTTGTCTACAGGCACCTGGTAATTAAAAAGTGGCGCCTTATCATCAGGTAAAGGATTGGGACTATATGGGGTTAATATTTTAGCAAACTGATATCCTGCACAATCCAAAAAATCTTTTACAATATGAGGTTTCTTTACACTTTTAACGGGGTTTACCTGATAGTTTTGGATATTCCGGATACGGCGTTTGATTTTGGCCTTAGTCCATGGGGGCATCCACCACTTCAGCATTCCTCCAAATTTTTCACCAAAGGAGTTTTTACCGCTTTCTTTATTAACGCCATCCGAGACCTTAATAGATTCCCCATCGTCCTCAATAACAAAATTATCACACCCATTTAAAGTCCGGATTTTTTCCAATTGGTTTTGCCAACATTCAAAAAGGGTTTTGATGGTATAAACAGTGTTAGCCCCACCCTTTTCACCTGTTTTATTTCCACAATCATCCACATAATCGACTAATGGAGGAGTTACTATTTTCCCATCATTTTTTTCCTTTTCAAGGATAGGATTGATGGTTTGCATGTAATAAGGATCGGACAGCATGTGATAAATCATCAGGTTGAAGGTTCCTTTAAGTACCCCGTCACCAGGTTTTCCCCACCCTTCCATGTAATCATAAAATGTTCCCTGCTTATTTGGATTGTCAGGGTCGACCCTGAGAATTTCGCAGTCGTCGAAATATCCAATGGCATATCCTTCAAAATCCGGTATAAATTCGTATTTAGTACCCTTATCGTCGGCATCGATAACACTGACTACATCAAGTTTTCCATTCCCATCCTCATCCACAAGCGCTGGCTTCTGGTTAAGATCAAATTTCCGAATCCATCGCACAGTTAGAGGTATATCACAACATCTGGAATGGATATATGCTTTGTCAGCCTTATCGAATGGCATGGTTAAATGCTCGTATTCATTTGTAGCTGAATTTCTTTTCAAGAGTTCGAGAGTATAATATTCTTTATAATAATGAGCAGGTTCGTCTGGTAAAGCAGGATCGGCGGGCAAGGGCTTATTATAAACTTCTCTTAAGAAATTTTCTATGTCATCCGGCACCTCTTCGCCTGAAGTCTTAAGTTGCTGAATATAAACATCAAGAGTTTGGTTTAGAAGGGCGTCAGACAGCCCTTTCAGCTTTAATTGAAAATTGTCAACCTGTTCCTTGCATTTCACGTTATCCAACCATCCCCCAATAAGCTTGGTCAAAGGTTCAATCTGACCAAGTAATTGCCGCGTGACATCAGGTTTATCGATGGTTGCATTACCAGGTTTTAAACGTCTCTCAATAACGTAAGTACCAGGCTTTAACGATTCAGTGATGGTGCCGATATCCTTATAATCCCCATGATCGGTGAGCGCTTGATCAAGAAATTGCTTAGTGGTATTGTTCTCAA
Source organism: Bacteroidales bacterium (assembly GCA_036514375.1). Classification (GTDB taxonomy): domain Bacteria; phylum Bacteroidota; class Bacteroidia; order Bacteroidales; family JAAUTT01; genus JAAUTT01. The sequence continues at coordinate 2,913 of DATBXH010000997.1, forward strand.
CATCATGTATCAAAATATCGACTGTATAATGACAATCCAAATTTAATTTCGCACAGTTTTGCTGTAAGGCTATTGTGCTTACTTTATAATCAATACGCAAATCCGTAGTTTGAGTGATAATGATTCTTTTGGAGCTCACAAACCCCCAATCCATTTTTAAATTATCCTTTACTTCATCCACCACATTGATATCTGCCAAAGGATCCCGGCCATCCGATCCCGTCCCGGTAGTTATCGGTTCAAGTTCAAGATTGTCCTTTTCGTTAAAGGACAGGCAGGTAGCCAAAACTTTCCCATCGGAAGTTATATAAGTAGCAGTGGCAATATTATTGGGATCAATTTTTAACATTTTGCTAACTGTCTTTTCGTCCGGTGCTTCTTTACCAAAAAGCCTTATAAGTTCGGTTTTCGAGGGTACTCCGTAATAATACCTCACATTTTTGCCCGAGCCATCCTGTTTTATCAGATGCATTTGACCGGGTCCGCCTTCCTGCTTTACACGGCTAAGGGGATCGTCATAATAAGTGGTTTGTGTAAAAGGAAACCCACTTGCATCCGGTATCCGGGCGTCAGGGTTGTTCTTATAATATTTCATTTCACGCTCCTCATCAGCCGGATCTGCCTGATTTTTTGAATCGTTATCAAAATTTTCAGCAGTATATACCTTCCCATTATTAGTTAGGAATCCATCCGTATAGGTATTGCTTTTCCCTTGCGTAGGCATTGGAAGAGTGTTTAAAGCAGGCCGACCGGAATAATCTGTAACACTTTGGGCAGTTACAGTAACATTATTGGAAGGCAGGTATGTTTTTGTTTGTTCTACCTGGTTCAGGCCATTTGCATAAGTAGTGACCTCCTTAATCTTATTCTCTTCTGTAAAAACCCGGCTATAAATATAGTTTTTGTTGTTTTTGACTTTCTCGTTGTTTTCGTTGTTCTCGTTGTTCTTGTTTTCTTCAGGAT
>DATBXH010000998.1:0-3400 GCA_036514375.1 Bacteroidales bacterium
TATTACAGGTTTGCAGGATATTAAAAAGAGCGGTATGCCTGGGGAAGGTTCTTATCTGAATGTAAGAGGAATTCGTTCGTTAGTTGGAAACAATTCTCCTTTAATCGTTCTCAATGGAGTGCCTTTTTTACCGGACCGAAATGAATCTCCCTTGGTAGGTGGTTACTCTCAAAGTGTTTTAAATTCAATTAATATTAATGACATTGAGAATATCACTTTCCTGAAAGGTGCCGATGCATCGGTGTATGGTTCTTTGGGCGCGAATGGGGTGTTATTAATAGAAACCACGAAGGCAAACGACTTTGAAACGATCATTGAGTTTTCGGGTCAATACGGGTTGGCATACAACAATAGAAAGCTACCTTTACTGGATGTGGATAATTTCAAGAGTTATATTGGAGATGTTGGATTAACCAAATATAGTGATATGGGAGAAATGCTCGATGAGTTCCCATTTTTAAAGGATGATCCTACGTATTACTATAAATTCCTCTATAACAATAATACCAATTGGCAGTCTGAGATATATAACACCGCCTTCGTTACAGATAATAACTTAAGGGTAAAAGGGGGTGATGCTGTCGCTAAATACGATCTTTCGGTTGGTTATCTGGATCAGAAAGGAGTTTTAAAAAATACCAGTCTTCAACGGTATAACACCAGGTTAAATGCCAATATCACTTTAGGGAAAAAGATTGATTTATCTTCTTCCATTGGCTTTTCTTATTTGAATAATGATCTGCATGAACAGGGTATGACACTGGGCACCAATCCTTTGTTAGAAGCATTGCATGAAGCTCCTATCTTAGCCCCATATGCAAAAGATGAATACAACCATCAATTACCTTCCTACGAAATTGTTCGCCAATTCCAGGTAAGTAATCCTCTTGCCGTAGTTAATACTCTGGAAAGAGGTTCTGAAGCTTATAATTTATTTATCAATACAAACATTAATTATAGAATGAATGAAAATTTCAAATTATCCGGAATTTTCGGTTTATATTATAATTATGATCGTCAGAGCGCTTTTAATCCTGGTAAAGATTCGCATTCTATCATTGCTTTGGAAGATAGTGTCGCTACTAACTCGGAAGGAGCAGGTGTTGGTCAAACATTAGATTTGTATTTCAATGCGAACGGTGAATATAAGAAGACCTTTGGCGTTCATACATTATCAGCTGGTGTTGGTTTGCAAGGTTTAATGACCAATCAGGAATTTGACGCTGGTTATGGTCGAAATACGCCTTCCGACTTCTATTCCACACTTTCTTATGTTTCCTCAGAAGGAAGAAGCTTCTGGGGGTATATCGATAATTGGAATTGGTTGAGTACGTATGGATTTTTATCCTACGATTTCAATAAACAATGGCTGGCTACGGCAAATGTTTCTATGGATGCCGCTTCGTCTACAGGATCAGATGCTAACCGTTTCGGTTTCTTCCCTTCCGGCAGATTAACCTGGAGAGCCAAAAATACCGCCTTATTACAAAATAGTAAGCTTGTTAACCAATTGGATTTTCATGGCGAATATGGGGTTACAGGTAACAGCCGTTTCTCGTCTAACCTTAGCAAATATTATTATTCGAGCGCTGCCTATCTTGCTTTAACAGGTATTGTAAGAGGAAATATTCCTAATACACATCTGTCAAACGAAAGTACGGGAACCTTAGATTTTGGAGTAGAGTTTTCTTTATTGAAAAACAGAATTCATGGTACAGCAGACTATTATAATGCGCTATCCAAGCATATAATTATGTCCATTCCCATTTCATCGGTTTTTGGTATCAACAATATATTTGATAATGCAGCTGAAATCAGGAATCAGGGATTAGAATTCGGTCTGCAGGCAAGTTTGATTCAAACTAAAAACTTTGATGTAATGGTAGGTGGTAATATTGCCTTCAATAAAAATAAATTGGAAAGCTTGGGAGGTCAGACCGCTCAAATTACCAATTTGGCCGATGGCTCTGCCGTTATTTCTCAGGTGGGTAAATCGGTTTATAATTTCTATGGTTATGAGGTAGATGGCGTTTTTGCCACACAGGATGAAGCTAATAAAGCAGGTTTGGTTGATTATAAGGGAGATGCATTTAAGGCTGGGGATGTTAAATTCAAAGATCTTGATGGTAATCATGTCATTGATGATAATGACCGGACAATCTTAGGAAATGCTAATCCATCATATTTTGGTACTTTCTTTGGCAGCATTCGTTACAAAAACCTTACTCTTTCGGCTGATTTCAGTTACAGCGTTGGTAATAAGATGTACAATGCTGTTCGTCGTAGCCTGGAATCAGAATCAGATTTCTACAATCAATCGGCCGCAGTTGCACGCAGATGGCAGGCAGAAGGACAAGTTACCGACATGCCTAAAGCTGTTTACGGTGATCCGATGAACAATAGCCGTTTTTCCAATCGCTGGATTGAAGATGCTTCTTATCTGAGATTGGACAATGTAACCCTGAACTATACCATTAAGAGTAAAATGTTCAAATTTATCAGAGGTGGCAATTTCTTTGTTTCTGCAGAGAATCTGTTTACTTTATCTGACTATTTAGGTCTCGATCCCGTTAACTCTTATTCGTACGATCCGATGATGCAGGGTTTTGATTATTGCAAGGTAGCTTTACCACGCACCGTGAAATTTGGATTTAAAATGCAATTTTAACGACATCTTTTATGAAAAATTATATATTAATTGCTTTACTATTCATAGGATTGCTAACCTTCACGCAGTGTAATGAATACTTTGATAAAGAAACCAACGATGTGTTGGTATCTAAAAATTATGTAGGTAATGTGGATGAATTGTATGCCGGATTCAGGGGGATCGCTTCTGCAGTTCAGGCTGTAGCCGATCAGGCTGTTTTCCTGACAGAGTTGAGAGGTGATTTGCTGGAGCCAACATCCAATGCTCCTCAGGATTTCTGGGATGTATATAACTATTCGGGTAAAGAAAACAGTCTTACCGATCCGAAAGGATATTACAATGTAATTGTTAATGCAAACGACTTCATTAGCAAAGCTTTTGAATACAGAAAGGAAAATCCTACCGCTATTGAGGATGGTATTTTTAATCCACTTATTAGCGGTGCTATCCGTTACAAAGTCTGGGCTTATATGATGCTGGCCAAAATTTATGGACAGGCTGTTTATTTCGATGATCCCTTAGTTTCTTATAGTGATATATCGAAATATCCATTGTTGCAACAAACTGAAGTCTTTCAAAAATGTCTGACGTTGATGCAGGATGGTGTAAACGGTGTTCCTGGTACTGTTCCTTTGACCCTTTCTACGATCTTATCGCAGAATGTTTCTACAGCTAGCGACCTCACCTGGGACTTAATTTGCCCCAATCAGGATGTTCTGCAAATGGAACTGAATTTATGGTTAGGTAATT
>DATBXH010000999.1:0-3709 GCA_036514375.1 Bacteroidales bacterium
TCCTAAACACCGCATTCGCTTAACGTTGTTTCAAGTTACCATATTATCCCAAATTAAGCAATAGGAGCCGATGAAAGAGGCGAACTATTTGCTTTCGTTGGGATAATCCCGGTTTAGAAAATCATCTTGAGGCATTTGCGAAAGAATTGATTTTCTTAATCGTTCTGCAATTATTTTTTCTATTGCAGAATCTGTGATAATTCCACTTGTATTGTTTGCAAAAAAATCCGGCAATCAATGGCGTTGAATTTAACTTTTCGTAAATTAGGAGGCGAAAAGCAGTTGATTTACAACTAACTTAAAAGAAGCTATACCGGACGCTAACTGTTGTGATAAAACGAATGAGAAAAAGTAATTCCCGGGCCATGAATTTATGCGTTTGTAAATGGGATATAAACGCATATTGCGTTTATATAATTGTTGTGTGCCATTTTGACAAATGACTACTACCATGAAAGCAAGAACAAAAAAACGATTAATTCTTTTATCCTTTCTTTTAATTATTATAGCACTTATAGTTTTCCCAGATACCTATACTGGACGATATATTCGCTGGTTTTTACCTGATGTGTATGATTTAAATAAATTTCCATTTGAAAAAGTTGAAAATTGTAATTCTAAATTAAAAATTCCTAATAAACAAAGTGATTTGATTAATAAAATTACATTTGAATCCAATGGAAACAAATATAACCTAAGTGAGCTGATTAACAATACAAAAACAAATGCCTTCATAATATTACACAATGATACCATAATTTATGAGAATTATGCAAAGAGTAATTCTGAAGCGACTTTATTCAAGGCATTTTCTGCAACAAAATCAGTTCTTTCAGCCCTGATTGGAATCGCAATTGACGAAGGTAAGATTAAAAGTATTGATGAGCCTGTAAAAAATTATGTAACAGGATTTAAAGACCCCAATGTCGAAACTCTGACAATAAAGCAATGCTTAATGGAAACAACAGGCGTTGAATATAATACAAGTTATTTACCTTGGGGTGGAAAACCTCAAACTTATTATAGACCTGATATTAGAAGTTTTACCAAAAAAACAATAAAAGTAGATATTGATAAACAAAATGTTTGCGATAACTCTGAACATAATATCAACATCCTAGGAATGGTTATTGAAAATGCTACAAATCAAAAAATATATGATTATTTAAGCGAAAAGATTTGGAAATCTGCTGGGATGAGCTATTTTGCGACATTTTCAATTGATAGTAAGAAGAATAAATACGCATATGTTACACATGGCTTAAATGCAACGGCTAAAGATTTTTTAATATTCGGTAAATTATTTTTGGATAGCGGGTTAATTAATGGAAAACAAATTATATCTAAAAAATGGATTAAAGAATCGACTTCCTTTGAGAATGGCGTTAAGACTCAGGATTATTATAAAAATTACAATTCATTATGGTGGATAATGAGAAGTGGAGATTATTCTGCTTTTGGTCATTTTGGACAAAGGATATATATTAGTCCAAGGTCTAATACAGTAATTGTAAGATTTGGTGAAAAGAGTGGTGGAATTTCATGGGAATTTGATGTATTTCCAAAAATAATTGAAGAACTGAATAAAAACGACACACAACATGGCATATAAGTAATGGCGGGGATTGTGGGTTACCAAGCGTAGTGCTTCTATTTATGGTACTGCCTCGGTTGACAAAGACTCTCTCCGAAAACCGCCACTACTCATATGCCCAACGTTTTTGAGTTCATTTTTAAGCGACAATTTGATCCTAAACACCACATTCGCTTAACATTGTTTGCAAAAAAATTCAGCAATCAATGGCGTTGAATTTAACTTTTTGTAATTTAGAAGGCGAAAAGCAGTTGATTTACAACTAACTTAAAGGAAGCTATACCGGACGCTAACTGTTGTGATAAAACGAATGAGAAAAAGTAATTCCCGGGCCATGAATTTATGCGTGTGTAAATGGGATATAAACGCATATTGCGGATATATAATTGTTAGCACAAATTTTAAAAAATATGAGATATTTAATATTAGGTATTATAATTTTGATAGCTTCTTCTTGTCTGGGAGGTAAGAAGAAAACTGAAAACGAATCAATTCATGGCAAGATTGGGACTTATGATGAAATAAAAAAAGAATTACAAAAGGATAAGGTCGATGAAAATTCTTTTCCACCGATTAGTGCAAACATTGATGAATTAGAAATGGAAATTAATAATGGTGGATTTAATCAGTACTTTTTTAATTCATCAGGACAAAATTGTTTTGCAACACTTAGACTCTTAGAAACTAAAAATGACGATTACAATAAAAAATTAGCAATGCTTTTAAAAAAAGCGATTCAAACAATTAACGTTAAGAATTTAACTGAAACAGATTTGATAAATAAAATACGATTAAGAAAGCTTGAATCTTTGGAAAATGAATCTGTGAAAAATACTTTAGATAGTCTTGATAATGTATATTACGGACATTAAAAAAAACTTGTGCTAACACCTCATATAATTTATAGGGGTTGAAGAGCAAATTGCAAAGGCTTTGCTTTTATTCCGGTTCAGTGTACCATGAAAGATAAGTGCTCCGAACTTCCCCAACAAATCATATGCGAACCGTTGGTAGCAAACAAAATAACTCTTCCTGATGCAATTTGCTTTAACAAATATTGGTAATTAGTGAATCAAGTAAATGCCGTGCTAATGTCGGGTTAAATACGTTAGTAAACCGTGGATAATTTTTAAGTTAATATATAATCTTGCTCAAAATTTCAGTGAATTATGAAGCAACCAGAATTAGGCAAAAAGATTGCTGAACTCAGAAAAGCTAAAGGTTTAACTCAAGAAGAACTTGTTGCAGAATGTAATTTAAACGTAAGAACCTTACAGAGAATTGAATCTGGAGTTGTCATACCAAGGAGTTACACTGTCAGGATAATTTTTGTTGCTTTAGACTATAATGATTCATTGGAAAACATTCCAAATAGTGTTAGTGAAATTGGAAATGTTTACACAAATCGGCTCGAGCAATTTTATAAATATGTAATTGATTTATTTAACTTAAAAACAAACAAAATGAAAAAAATATCAATTTTAGCTACATCATGTATACTACTGGTGTTTAGTTTCTTTTTTATTAATGCAAAAGTCTTAGCACAAAAATATACCATTGTCATAGATGCAGGACATGGAGGAAAAGATATGGGTGCACAAATTAAAGACAAAGCAATGGAAAAGGATATTACACTTTCTTTAGCAAAACTATTACAGGAAAAGACAAAGGGCAATAAAGATTTTAAATTTATTTATACTCGTGATAGTGATGTGTTTGTTAGAATAGACAAACGCATGAATAAGCCAAATGAAGTTAAAGCTGATTTGTTTATTTCAATTCATGTGAATTCAAGTTCCAATAAAGAACAATCAGGAATCGAATGCTATACGGCAAAGGTATCTGATTACAAAACAAAAAGTGAGCATATTGGCAGGTTGTTCATTGATGAATTCAAACAACTAGAAGAAATTAAGACACAAGATAGTATTATACATGCTGATTTTGCGGTTATAAATTATTGTCAATGTCCTGCATTGCTTATAAATATTGGGTATTTGACTAATTCAAATGATTTAACATATGTTTCGAATATGCATAATCAAGGATCGATTTGCGATAAAATATTAAAAGCTATCACAAGGATTGATAAATAATTGCCAGCTGCCAACAAGG
>DATBXH010001000.1:0-4016 GCA_036514375.1 Bacteroidales bacterium
TATCGGAATTAATAGTCATTTCGAAAATTGGACAAGATCCAAAACAAGGACCTGTGGAGTATTCTATTCTTTCTATCGTATGCTTTGCGGGCAAATGATTAAACTCAACAAAATCTCCAAATTGAAAAACTAATGTGTCGGCTATTAATAACCTCTCTGTCTTATGATTCCTCCAATCGGGTTCGCTTCTTGAATAATTTATAATTACCGGTGTTTGTCCAATAACCTGCACAACCGGGAATGTGCAGTCCTGAAAGCTCCTTCTTGTTATTGGTTTAATATAGAATTTATCTTCTCCGCTATCCATTAAGCATATTACAGCATGGTCACCCCAATTACCAACTATTAATAAATCATTATAACCATTGCCATCAAAATCAGCTTTTATCCAGGGTTTTATTTTAAGTGAGTCACAAAGGTGTTGGCACTCTTTATCAGAAAATTTTAAAGACTCATTGACTTTGAAATTCTTGAATCTATGGTCAACAGTAGAAATTAAGGATTCTATTTCTTTTGCTGAATTGAGGTTGTCAACCATATTATGGTGATTTGTTGAGCTCCTTTTTAAATCAGTTTCATCGTGATTTTTTGATTGTCCTCCGCAACCGGATGATATTATTAATAATGTTAAATAAATTAGTTTTATCTTTTTCATTCGTAGAATTTAAAATTGTTCACTTTTTGTTATGGCAAGTTTCTTTAATTCATATGGACAGGGCAATAAGCCACCAATAAAATTCATAATTATTTGATTTTTCCCATTTTGGTTAGTATATAAGTAAATAAAAAATAAATACCAATCGCAAAGAATATAAGCACAATATAGTTTATCTCTGTTCTTTGCCGATTTGGGTCTCCGGTTGAAATAAAGATTAGTTCCGTTAAGCACGATCCGGCAAAAAAACTAATCAAAATCCTTACCCATTTCTTTTGAAAAACACCAGGACGTCCGTAATTATCAAATTTAATGCTCATAATATTAATGCTATTTTATTTTGTTATCATTTTTAATCTTCTGATTTCCTTGCAAAACTTAAGGACCTCGTCACCAAGATTTAGGCTGGCTGAGTGTTTATGGTATCTTAATTCCATATGATGTTATTATAAAAGAATGTTTGATATTATATTTTCCCATATAAAACCAATAAAGATCACGTTTTTTCATCTGTTTATTCGTTTTATATTCATTATAGAGCTCTTTATCTTTTGATATTTTTGCTTCTATGGTTCTTTTTGAGGTTGTAAAAGGAGTTTTATTTTCGAAATCATAAAAAAGTGTTTCCGGTAAGACGGTACTTGGACTTTGAAATTCGCCTCCGGAATTTGTAACTGCTTCTATTTTTAAGCTTGGGCTATAAGGTGGATGAAAAATAAAATACGATATGGGACCAAAATCTATTAATTCAAATGGCTTACCGCTATAGGAAATGAAAAAACTGGTACCGTCAAAAAATCCCCAAATTTCATACATTGATAAGGTTATTTTTTTTCCAATGATATCATAATATGATATATAATATCTATCTCTATCTCCGGTATAATTTTTATTGTAATTAAGACGTTCTGCCATGTAAGGTATACTAGGCTTATTATTTAAAAACTCTTCAATATTCCTATAAATACCAACCTTAAATGATAATAATGAATCTGAAAGACATTTGTGATCCCTGAACTGACCAAAGCAAGAAATAGATATGTTTAAAATTAAAAGACTTAGAGAAAATATTGTTTTTTTCATAGTAAGGTTGTCTTATAGTAAATTATTTTCAAATAGCTATCAAACATCATGTATATGGCCAGAACCATTAGAAAAACTATGAATGCGATAATTTTCATGATATTTTATCTTAAAGAATGTTATTCGTTATCATTAGTTTTTCGCCACTCAAGTTGCAAAAAGTTTGATTGTAAGCCAATTACCTTCAATGTTTTTATGCACTAACGATGGTTCATTCGTCTTGTAAATGATTACTCCATTGTTTTCATTTTTTCAATTCATTTATCTGCTGTTTCGCGTATTCCTTGGCTTGATCATCACCACAGATGACGACTTTTTCGTAATATTTAATGGCGTTGTTTTTGTCGCCCTTTAATTTATATGATTGTGCGATATTGCTCAATACGATATAGTCCTGAGGTGCTAATTTCTCTGCTTTTAACAATGGCACTAAAGCTTTATCATATTCGTTATTTAGTAAATAAACTACTGCCAGATTTGAAAGACTTTCTACATGATTGGGATAATACGTAAGAACTTTTTCCGCAATTCTCTTCATATCCGGAAGCAACCTATTATCCCCTGTATTATATAATTGATATTGATAATCCTGAATAGCACTTAACATAAAATTCATGGGATTATCTACTGGTTTATTTTCCGACCATGTCCATTGATTATGTATCGTATTTGAATAATCGATGGTTTTAATGATCTCATTTGTAAAATTTTCATAATCCTGAAGTTGACCATACATGTAAGTTTTCCCAAACCGCATATCCAATCTTGATGGATATTTGCTTATCCCAATATCAATATACGAAAATCCTTTTTTAAGAAATTCCGGCTCATAATAAGTATCCCCATATAAATATCCTACCGGTTCTTTTTTAGAACTATCCTTATCCATGATAGAGAGTACCTTATCTCCATTGGGATTTTTATCAATTCTAATCACTTCCTTTCTGCTCTTATTCACAAAATAATTAAAATAAGCTACATATAATTCAGGATCGTTATGATTCGAATTTTCCCATTTGATTAATAAATTCTTTTGACCTGTTGTATCCTTATTTTTTACTAGTTCATCGAACTGTTGCTTTAAGGTTGGTTGACCATTAATTGTATGTATCAAAATGGTCAAAATAAACCCAATGATAATTTGTTTTTTCATTATTTTAATTGTAAAGGTTGTTGTTTATAATATGTAGTGTAATATATTTTGTTCTTTTTACCGCGGCCTTCATTCCTTGATTAACAGTTAGCATCGTACGTAATGTTGTTCTAGGTCAATTGGTTTTCGCCTTCCAAGTTATAAAAAAGTTTGATTATGAGTTAATTATCTTCGTGATTTTTTATGCACCAACAATAGTTCATCCGTCTTGTAAACGGGCAGGCGAATTGGTTAGCAGGGATGATGGTTATTCATCGCTGATGGTAAATATCATCCCGTTGATTTCCCGATTTACACCATCGGGCCCGGTAACCATGATGTCGTCTATAACGAGCCGCTGATTCTTCTTCAGGGATTTTATTATGTCGATCTGTGCTTTCGAAAATTTATCAAGGTTAGATGGCACTTCGTGCGCCCCACTCAAATCAGAGGTTGTAGTATACAATATAAACGAAACTACTTTAAATTCAACATCAAAATAAAAGTCGAAAATGATTGTTCGGATGCCTCCGGCCTGCAATAATTCGTCTTTAGATATATTTCCTCCGGTTTTGAAGCCCTGGACAACCCTCGTTGTCATAACTGCAGCAAAAGGGTCTCTTACCATCTTAACCCTGAACTCTTTTTTCTGAATGACTTTTCCCCTGGCCATCACGGTAACAGTGGCTTTACCAAGTCGTACCGGATTGAATATATAATTGCCATTTCTTTCATGAATTAACCCATTATCAGTCGATACCTGCAATTCCGAGGTCTTAAACCCCGACGCGGCGATTTTTACAGGATTATCAATTCCCAGGTAAAAAATGTTCAGGTTAACAGGTTCAATGGCTGTAACAATATCCGCATTGTTTTGGCCATGAACGGCCTTCATTCCGATCTGAAAAAACAAAACCAGGCTGACAGTTATGATCAATCCCGGTTTTTTAAAGAACTTACTTCTATCCATTTTGAAATAAATTATTGAATCCGTGCATTATAAATAAATCTCCTCTGACAACGGTACCGTAAGGGGAAAGGGTAAAAGTTAATTATTTTTATCATAGCGATCTGCCAAACCTGTCCGCAGGTTTAAGCCAGATCAAATTCGATTGTACTTTTATGACTACCCTTATTTATATTTAT
>DATBXH010001001.1:0-11613 GCA_036514375.1 Bacteroidales bacterium
CCCGGAACCGGTTGGTTTTGTGCCCAGCCCGGGATGCGTATGGCCAGTTCAAAAGCTTTTGTTTTGGCCGGATTGATGGTAAATTCAATATCGCCTTTCCAGGGATAAGCTGTCTGCTGTATCAACTCAATGTTGTTGCCGTTAAAATCAATATTGGCCTTGCTGCCAATGAAAAGATTTATGAAAAGTCGTTCTTTATCTTTGGCATATACATAGCCGGGGATGGAAGGAATGAACCTGCAAATGTTGCTGGGACAGCAGGCACACCCGAACCATGCACTTCGGGCATGTTGTCCCATGGATTCCAAAGGATTGGGATAGAAGAAATGATCGCCACTGAGCGAAACACCCGAAATCAGCCCATTATAAAGAACCCTTTCGAGCACGTCATAATATTTTGAATCTCCATGTAATAGGAATAAACGATAATTCCAATAAACCTCGCCAATGGAGGCGCAAGTTTCGTTATAGGCCGACATGTTGGGTAAATCATATTTAGGTCCAAATCCTTCATGCCCTCCGGCAGCACCAATACCTCCAGTGATGTAAAATTTTGCATCGATAATGTCGTTCCAGATCATATCAATGGCATGCAGATAAGCCTGGTCTCCAGTAATAGCAGCAATATCGGCCATTCCGGAATACATATACATAGCGCGAACGGCGTGGCCGACAGCTTCTGTTTGTTCCGTTACTTTTTTATGATCCTGGCTGTATTCCGTACCCTTACCACGAATATCAAGAAAATACTTGGCTAAATCCAGGTATTCCTTTTTACCGGTAACTCTGTACATTTTCACCAGTCCCATTTCTACAATCTGATGACCTGGTTCATAAGCCAGTTTACCAGGACCAAAATCCTTTACCAGCAAATCGGCATTCCTGATTGCAATATCAAGGAGTGTATGCTTCCTGGTTGCCAGGTAATGAGCTACAGCTGCCTCATATAAATGACCGCAATTGTACAACTCATGGCTCAATTCAGGATCTTTCTCCCAACGTTTCTTCCCTGCCCATGGATGCAAATGCGTAGAATCTATTGTGCGATTCGTATAAAGGTATCCATCCGGTTCCTGGGCTTTACCTATGTAGTAAATTAAAGTATCTAAGCGGGCTTCCAGATTTTTGTCCGGAAACATTTGAATAGAATAACTCGCACCTTCAATGATTTTATATATATCCGTATCGTCGAACGGATATTCGGTGCAAAACTTGCCCGGCATTAGCTTCCCCGCAATCTTAAAGTTATCAACCCTACCTGTACTATAACATTGTCCCAGGGCTATAGGAATGGTGATGTCATGGTTGCGTTTAATACGTGGTGCCCAGAATAGATCATCTACCTGCACAGCGGTAAATGGAACAGGTTGTATGGGATAGTCGCGTTGTACTTCCTTTTGTGCGGAAACTACTGAACCCCACATGCACGCTGCTATCATTGCATGCTTTAAGTAATTTATTTTGTTTCGTTTGATTTCCATGAGATTAAATTTATGATATTTCGTTTATGCTGTTATTTATCTGATCCGGTCCTGATCGTCCTGCAACCAAACACTCTGCCTGCAGTACGTCCCTGATTTGCTTCAATACGAACCGTGATTTTTATTTTATCCCTGATGAACTCTTCTGGTATCTTATATTCAACATCATAAAACTTCCCGGTTTTACCACCTTTCCAGTCCACAGAAGTTAATTTGGTTCCATCAATAAGGATATCAAATTGACGGTCCTTATCATCACCTATATAGGTTAAAAGCAGGTTATTGGTAATATTTTGCTCTACTTTCATATCGAACGAAAAGTAATTGCCGGGTCTTGCTTCACGTCCCACCCTGCCAAGTGCATCACTGACATATGAACGTTCGCTGGCCGTGAGATTATGGTCGCGTTCGGGTTGCATTTCACCGATCCTGAAGTTATCAATGGTGCTTTCTTCTATCTCCTTTTCGCGTTTTTTATCGGCTTCGTATTCTGCTTTACGCAAATCCCAATCGGCCGGAGTAAAAAAATCGAAGTACACACTGTAATATTGATCGTAAGTGCTATAAAACGGTTTAAGGAGCAAATCCTGTGGTTTCCCAACTCCGGTTGTGCGGAATGTAAGAGGCTCCCTAGGATCAGCTTTTACCCAATCGTTTACATTGCGATTGTCGGTTAATAACACCGGTGTACCGAAAACGGGATCCGGTTTAGCTGTACCCAACTGCCCGGCCAATACAACCGGACCATATAGAAAGGCTACACGGTTAACATTGTCCGGCATGCTCTCCGTATGCAATCTCATACCCATAATGACCTTTACACTATCACCGTTTTTCCAGATTCTATCAATCACCCAATATCCGTCTGTATTTACTGTAGTTTTAAATTCCCTGCCGTTTACGTTTATCAGTATGTTATTATCTGCCCATCTCGGATTTCGTATATACAAAGGAAATCTCCTGGTGCCGGTAGTACTGACAGTTAACGTAACAGTATTGCCGGAAGGAAAATCTGTTTCCTGGCGTATATCAATACCTTTCTCACGCCAGGTTAGCTCCGATGGGATAAATAAATTTACATACAAACCTCCATCTACAGCCTTGAAATAAATAGATTCGGCATATTTTACATGATTTTCCATGCCGGTGCCAACACAACAGGTGAACGTGTTGAACTGATCGCTGAATTGCTTGATCGTGCCCATACGCAGGGGTACAAAATAGCACATCATGCCGTCTGTTGGATTTTGCGAAGCGAGTATATGATTGTAAAGCGCTCTTTCATAATAATCAGCCAGCTCGCTGCTAGGTTGCCAGCAAAAAAGATGTCTGGTGAGCTTAAGCATATTATAGGTATTACAAGTTTCACAAGTATTATCGCTTAAGCGATCGTTGAGTTTGTCGGGTTCGCCACAGTACTCATAACTGCTGTTCCCTCCAATTACATACGAATGATGATGTACCATGGTGTGCCAGAAAAAGGCAGCAATAATACTATCTTCAATCGATTTGGTGACTTCGTATCTGCGAGCTGTCCCTATTGCTTTGGGGACATTGGTATTTGAATGTTTTCCGGCCATAGGATCGATCTTTTTTGCCAATTGACCCATCACAAATTCGTCCTGAAATTTGCAGGAAAGATCAAGGTACTTTTTATTCCCTGTAAGAATATAAATATTGACCAGGACCTCGTTCATACCTCCATACTCGCAATTGAGCATTTTCAGACGCTGTTCTTCTGTAAGGTTCTTTAAAATCTTTCCTGTCCAGTTGGCCATACCTTCTACCACGGTGAGAGCTTTCCGGTTATCACAATAGATATAAGCATCCACAAGGCCGGCCATTACTTTATGAACGGTGTACCAGGGAGACCATCCGCCGTTAAGATCAAATCCGCCGGAATGAATTTGTCCGCGAGCAACCTGACTGAACAAGGTATCTTCGTTAGGGATTGCTCCTACGTAACCTGTTTTTCTGGCTTGCTGACAGCGTTCCAACTCATCTGTGATAAAGTTTACCCGATTCTTAAACTCAATATTGCCGGTACTCGCATATGCCATGGCACATGCCGAAAGATAATGTCCTAGGGTATGGCCGGAAAGGCCTTCGCTCTCCCAACCACCATAAACATCCCCTTGTGTAGGCAAGTCTGCATTCTTATAAAAACGGTGCAATAAGCGTTTGGGATCAATGGTTAGAAGATAGGCTATATCTTTTTCCATGGCGTTTTTAAACATACCATTCAATATTTTTATATCACTGAGATTAAATGCTGTTGCTTTAACAGGAGCCACGACGGGCACCTTCATTTTTTGTACATATTGCCCGGGATATTGGGCTGCGGAATAGCTAAAGAAGAAGACGATAATTAAATAAATACTGAGATATCTTTTCATTTTTAAATCTATTATATTATTTTAACCCATAATAATCTGCAAAGGGAAAGGACTTTAGTCCTGATACAAGGCTGACCGTTTTCCCAAAAAAGATTTCGGATAAGATGAAGGCCAGACATTGGATGACTTATTCATTTATTTTTGACAGCATTCAATCGCACTAAGACGACATCGTGACTCTTTATCCTTATTTTCAGGTTGTCGGAGGTAGTTCCAATTACTTTATGATTCCATAAATCTTTAACCTGATAAATGTTTTTCGATAGCTTGAAACCGTTTTTGTCGGTTGAGAAATGATAAATACCATGCTTTTTCCAGTCGAAGTTCAAATCCTCAGTTTGATTGCCACGGTTTAAAAAGCAAAAAGCAGCATCACCATCGTTTAGAGCTTTCACCCAAACCTCAATATTCCCCATGGTAAGGAATTTAAATCCCTGTAGACCTAATGTATCCTGATCGATAGCAATAACTTCCTTATTGGTAAGAATAATCCGTGTAGAATCGCTCATATTATTCAGGTCATTTCCAGCCATTAAAGGTGCCGCAAGCATACACCATAAAGTAAAGTGCGATTTATACTCGGTGTTGGTTTGACCGCCATTTCCTACTTCTAACATATCCGGATCATTCCAATGACCAGGACCTGCATATTGTTCCAACCCAACCTGTTTGTCAAGTATCTGCAACACACCCAATCCGCCCCAATTGACAGACATGTCGAAACCATCTCGGATATCATTGGTAGTACGCCATAATTGGCCAATACCCTGACCCCATTCCCAGGGCTTATTTTCGCCCCACTCACATATGCTGAATACAATGGAACGGCCTGTTGCTTTAAGTGCATCGCTCATGGTTTTGTATGCCGCTTTGGCGTTCTGACCTTCTTCAAAACACCAGTCATATTTCAGGTAATCAACACCCCATGCCGCATACTGCCGGGCATCCTGAAACTGGTATCCGCGACTACCCGGACGGTGCTGGCACGTCATCGATCCGGCACAGGAGTAAATCCCGAATTTCAATCCCTTCGAATGGATATAATCCGCTAAGACCTTCATGCCTGTTGGAAATCTTTGCGGATCCGGCACAATATTCCCAGCACTGTCTCTCTTAATTTGCCAGCAATCGTCAATCACGATATACTGATAACCGGCATCGCGCATGCCATTAGACACCATAGCGTCCGCCATGTCTTTGATTAGTTTTTCACTAACATTACAACCAAACTTATTCCAGCTATTCCAACCCATAGGCGGTGTAAGAGCCAATCTATCAAAAGATTGTCCATATAAGCCTACTCCTGCGTAAAAAATAAAGAAGCAAATAAAAGCGAGGTTTTGTCTCATGTTCTGATTATTAATTTATGACATGATAAACTTAAATTTAACCCTGATTTTTCTAAAGTCTTTGAAAATGCCGTTACCGTGAGGCAACGGCATTCAACAACTACTAATTAACGAATAACTACTACTATCTACCTAAAATTTAATAACCAGGGTTTTGAACCAACTTGGAGTTTATATTCATTATGTATTCCGATAATAAAATAGCCATTGATTTAATTCTGCAATTCACTTCAAGGTTTAATGTAACTTCCAACAGTAACGTCGAAAACAAAAGCTACACGATAATCACCTTTTTTAATTGCCTGAATGATTTTGTATTTATCTCCGGTTTTTAAATGTTTAGGATGTTGTCCTATCGTAAAAGAAAAAGTGGCGGGGTCTAACATAGAAAAAAGCTTATCATTGTCACCCCAGGAACAAACATCACCACTAGCATCAAACCAATGACCGAAACCGTCGGCAGTGAATGCGTCGGTGTAATCGTAGCGTGTGGAATTATTAATGGCAAAAAATGTAATGGTATTACCACTTTGAACCCCTGAATTAACGGTACCCATTGCATCGCTTAACTCCTTCATAGTGGTTAATCCAAGTTTTTGAAGTAAAACAATTGTATCAGCCTGTACCATAGGGCCGCTATAATTTACAGTATCAAGTGGAATAGTTACTGAGAAAGTAGCTATATAATTAGCTTTTACATTTTGCTTGGCTGCCTCAACTGAATCTTTATAAGCAAGTTCTTCAGGTGTATAAACATGTTTTTTGCTCACTTCTTCATCCTTGTTACATGAAGATATAGCTAACAAAAGTGCGCCTATTATAAATATGAATATGATTGACTTTTTCATAAATAAGTCTTTTTATCGTTAATATTATTCTTCATCTCAATACTGCGGATTTTGAACCATTTTAGGATTTGAATCGATAAATGTTTGAAAAATCGGGAAGATGTTTTTATGAATGTCGCTTGCATTCGTTTCCGCATCCTTACAGAACCAGGATTTCCCATTATATACATTCATTCCTTTACTGGTGACTCTGAAACGAATCAGATCCTGGCGACGGTGGTGTTCACCCACAAATTCCCAGGCTAAATCATCCAGCAAACCTCCGAGTTCAATATCAGCACCACCTTCTAAAGTGGTTACCAACTTTGCCGGATCATAATTCGTCGCACCTACACTGGTCCATTCCCTATGTCCATAATTATATACGCTTGCTCCGGTAAGATCCGCAACAGTGCGAGTTGCTTTGCTAATATCACTGAATGAACGTTTTCGGACTTCAGTGATCAGGTCAGCTGCTTCTTGCTGATTTCGACCTAAGCGGAGTAGACATTCCGCTTTGATAAACATGGCATCGGCCAGACGGAAAAACGGAACATCATCTCCTGAAGTTCCATCCGTTCCGGCAACAATTTCGTCTTTAACGAACCGGTAACCTTCCAATAAATAGGCTCCGGGATTATTTATCGAATGTACTTCTTTGGTGTATATCAAATTTACTGTTGATCCATCGTCACCAGTGGTGGTGAGAGGGGCTTTGGTTGTGTAATCATATTGTTGCCCATGTGCCCAGGTATCGTCTAAACGTTTATCGGCTGCATCGTAGGTATCAATAAACTGGGGGATGGCACAACTTCCATTCCAGGGAGTGCCTTTAAATCCAAAAGCTTTTGCCCCATCTCCAATGAGACATTTGTTAACCAGATAATTGTGAGATGCATATTTGGCATCCAAGGGAATGGCAAATATAATTTCCGGGCATGTTGAAATTTTAGCTTTGAAGCAATCTTTATAGTTGGGGGCTAATGTATAGCCGCCATTGGTGATAATATCTTCGACTTCAGCAAGAGCTAATTCATAATATTGGTTGCTTGAGAAATCATTAAACCAGGCATTATGATTCAAATACATCTTGGCAAGAATCATTTCAGCAACGTATTTATTTGGTCGTCCAAATACTTTTTCGGTACCCAGAATATTCTTTACTTCGTTCAATTCCTTAACAATAAAGTCAAACGTAACTTGTGGAGCCTCCTGGACAGGTAAGTAACCTGCAGGATGAATTTGGGTAGTATCCAGAGGTATATTACGAAAACAATCAAAGAGAATATAATACATCAAAGCGCGTAGGGTGCGTAACTGAGCACTTTTAGCTGTATTTTGCCGCACTGTTGGAATATCAAGTAGTTTATTTGTATACCCGATACTTGTGTACGCATTATACCAATTTGTATAGTAATGACCAATGTTAGAATTAAATGTGTGTTGATGCATGGATATATAGAGATCGCCCCATCCAACACCAATTCGCAACGGGGTCATGATCAGGTCGGAAGATTCTTCCTGAATATCGAAATAGCCATTCCAGCCCCAATACGTAAACCTTAAATAAGTATATGCCGAACCTGTAATATCATCAATGTCTTTGTCAGTAAACTTGATATTAGCGTCGGTCAATTTGTCAAAAGGCTTTTCATCCAAATTTGTGCACGCGCTGAAAAAAAACAAGAGGCTAGCAACAAGCCCCAAAAATTTATATGTTGTCCTATTCATAATTTCGTAGTTTAAAATTTAACATTAAGTCCAAATGTGAATGACCGTATCGTAGGATATTTATCCCGGGGGTCATTACCATAAGCCTGGAAGTCGCTGTTACTGAGCTCTGGATCTAACCCTTTGTAACCGGTAATGCACAGCAGATTCTGACCTGCAACAAAGAATCTGATGTCTGATATATATTTTCTAATTGCCGGAACTGCCAAAGTATAACCCAGAGTTACATTATCTAATTTAACAAAATCACCTTTTTCGAGATAATAACTTACAAAAGCTTGTACCTGAGAGCTTGATAGTCTAGCTTTTCCATAAACAAGGTCTGCAGCTGATCTCAAGCGATTATACTGAATAGAGTTGTTCTCATAGTACATACGTTGTTCGTTCAGAATTTTGAAACCAAACTGTCCGCTCATCTGGACTGCCAAATCAAATTTTTTATAACGGAAAGTATTGTTCCATCCCATATAAACCTTAGGAAATCCATTACCCAGGTATTGTCTGTAATCATCCGTGTTAAGAGCGGTAGAATAAGTTTCCACAGCTCCGGTTTTGGGATTTTCGATCTGCCAAAGTCCATCAGCAGTGACTCCCACAGATTTTAATCCCCAGTAATTACCAAAACCTTTACCGATTTCCAAACGATGGGTTTGAACTGAAATAGGGTCCCCTAACCAACCGGCATCTAAATAATTATTGGTTTGATACAGGGCGTTTGACAAACTCAGCAATTCACTTGAGTTATGAGAAACCGTCACTGTTGTATTCCATTTGAATTCTTTCTTATCAACAGGAGAAGCACTTAGCATAACTTCAATACCTCTGTTTCGCAGCGAACCTACATTAGCTCTGGTTGTACCATATAAGTTGGGTGGTGTTGGAACATTGTAATCATAAAGAAGATCTGTAGTTTTTCTATTATACAAATCAACAGAGCCACTCACACGATTATTCAGGATAGCAAAATCAAGACCGATATTTACCTCAGCAGTAGTTTCCCATTTCAGTTCAGGATTAGGATTCTGCTGAACAGCTAAGCTTGGTAACCATTTTCCGTCGGTACTTAAATAATTACCCCAAGTGCTACCTTGAAAATTATACAAAACTAATGACTTGTAGCTTTCGTTTGGTATAACACCGGTTACCCCATATCCGGCACGAAGTTTTAAGTTATTAATAAAAGTAACTCCTTTCAGAAAATTCTCTTTGTTGATCGTCCAACCCGCAGACACAGAAGGAAAAGTACCCCATTTATGGTCTGCCCCGAACTTGGAAGATCCCTCCCGTCTTACACTTAAAAGTAAATTGTATTTATCACTATAATTGTAAGTAAGTCGTCCAAAGAAGCCTATCAGCTTACTATCTTCTTTATTGCTACCCATAGATGCTTTCCCTGCTTGGAGGAGGGAACCTGAACCCAGGTTGTTATATTGGTAGGAGTCGTTAGGGAAATCTGCGTTATTTGCGCTAAATCCATCATTTTCGAACTTTGAATAGCTATAACCCCCTAAAGCCGTAACATGATTATTACCCAAAGAAAATGAATACCTGGAAGTTAATTCAAGGAAGTCATTTTGTTCACTGCCGTAACCTTTATAAGCCGAACCTGCATAACCTGTTGTGGAAGCAAGGTAATATTTAGAAGTGGTATAGGTAGAAGTATTGGAATTCGAGCGATTAGTAGATACCATTAAATTGGTTTGCCAGTTTTTAATGGGTTCTAACGTTACATTTCCTGTCATATGAGTCCATTCTGTCCTGTAATCACCAATAAGTTCATTCAGCATTTCTACAGGGTTATAATATTGAAAGCGACCGAACTCTTCGTAATAGTCACTGGTTCCTTCTTTATAAATAGGAGATGTAGGATTATGAATCACAGCCTGACGGTATATATTTGTAAGACCGTCATCGCTGGCATTATTGGCAGTGTTTTTGTGTACTCCTTTAAGTAGATTAAAATTTATTTTTACGATGTCGTTAAAGAAATATTGTGTCAAATCAAGCTGCATTTTATATTCTTCGTTATCGGAGTTTTTGATAGTACCTAGTTCTTTCTTATAAGCAATATTACCAGCATAAGCCATGTTTTTGTTTCCTCCGGCAATACTCAAAGAATGATTATTTGTAACTCCTGTCCGTGTAACAGCTTTCAACCAGTCGGTATCCCAACCATCATCATTAAAAGAAGTTAAACCTTTACGGATATCACTTGGCCCCATAAAATCTGCTTTTTTTAAAAAACCGGAAACAGATGCATAACCGGCATAAGTAACAGACATCTTTGCTGAACGACTACCCGATTTGGTTGTAATTAAAATTACGCCATTAGCGCCACGGGTTCCATAAATAGCAGCGGCCGAAGCATCTTTTAAAACATCCATCGATTCAATATTTTCTGGAGCAACAGTATTGAGATCTCCGGGTATTCCATCCACCAAGACCAGGGGAGCTACATTCCCCATTATTGTGCTTATCCCACGCAATGTGATTGTTGAAGATGCATTTGGGTCACCTGAACTTTTAGCCACTGTTAAACCCGCAACCTTACCCTTCACAAGTTCGGCTGCGTCCTGTATCTTACCAACGATAAAATTTTCCGATTTAACACTGGCAATTGCACTGGTAACATCACCTCTTTTTTGTGTCCCATACCCAATTACCACAACTTCTTCAAGCGCTTTAATATCTGCTTGGAGCTTTACATCTATCGTATTCTGGCCTTGTACTGTTATTCTCTGAGTTGTGTATCCCATGAAAGAAAAAACCAGAACTGCATTTTTTTCAGGACTTTCAATCGTGTATTTACCATTCATATCGGTAATTACGCCTGTATTTGTTCCTTCAATAAGTATGTTAACACCTGGTAAGGTCGCACCAGTCTCTGCATCCACTACTGTTCCTGTAATTCTCAGTTGCTGAATGCTTATAGGCGTTATAACAACAAAGTTGTTATCGAGTACTTTATAGGTTACCTCTGTCTTGTTTAAAACATCAGAGAGTATTTCCTCAATAGTTTTGTCATTCACATTGCACGAAACTATTTTATTGAGATCCGTAAATTCATCGTTATAAAAAAACCTGAATTTCGTTTGACTTTCAATGGTACGGAGTACTTCGCGTATGGATTGGTTTCTTATATCGAGACTGAGCTTCGCGTTTTGTGAAAAAGTAGATGCATGAATACTTACACTTAGAAAAAATGTGAGTAGAACTGTTAGCTTCATAGTTAGTAATAGTTTTTTTGAAAAAGGTGGGGTTGGGAAATAGTTTTCCCAGCAATACTTTTTTTTCATAAATTTGTAGTGTTAAATTTTAAAGATTAGGATGTTAAATTCTAATGAGGGGGCAGCCGCAAACTGCTCCCTTTTTTAATGCTTTTCTTTGGGGGGCTCATAGTAATTAATTTTAGTTAAACATAGGTTCGCTTTAGTTTTTCTGTGTAATCACTTTGGTAAATTTTTCTTTTAGCTGCTGATTTAAGCTTAAGGTTATGGTATCCTTTACAATGGTAAAATTCAGCGGGGCGGTAAAGCACATTGCCTTCATAATTTGCTCCACGGTTTCGTTCTGAATCGTTCCTGTAAATTTGTATTTTTTCAAGTCACTGCTGGTAAAAACAATTTTCATATTAAACCGTCGTTCAAGCTTAGGGACCAAAGACGATAGCGGTTCTCCTTCAATAATCCATCTCTCTTCTTTCCAGGAAGTATAAAGCTCTGTACGTACATTTTGGTGCAGTTCCAGTTTATCCTCAGCAACAGTTACCTTTTTAGTCTCAGGCTTTTCCAAAGTTTTCTCAGGTGCTGATTTCTGTTTGCTTCCCCGT
>DATBXH010001002.1:0-4630 GCA_036514375.1 Bacteroidales bacterium
GATTACCGTTGTAAACAGGCAGGACAGCTATCATCAAAGATGAGATTTATGTCCGCGCCCTGGATCGGACTTTTAAAGAACAATGTATGGTTGAAAAATGCCCGACATGCTAATCAATGTGCAGCTCTGCTCGAAGACAAACTAAGCCGTTTCAGCGAATTATCCATTATGTTCCCGCGCCAGGCAAACTCCGTATTTGTATTAATGCCCCCTGCCCTGCGAACATATCTCGATCAACTGGGATGGCATTTCTATACCTTTATTGGACTGGGAGGTGCACGTTTTATGTGTTCGTGGGATACCAATGAAGAGTCGATTGATGCACTGGTAAAAGATGTGGAAGAAGGACTAAGCAGAATCAGTTCCTAGTTTATTGAGAGATATTCTCATTAATGAGTGACATTCCTGAACTATTGAGAAGCATTCCCCGGTTATCGAGATGCTCAAAAAAAGTTGAGACGCGTTCCTGCATCATTGAGCGGCGTAAAAAATTGTGGAGACGCGTTCCTGCATCGTTGAGATATGTTCCAAAACATTTTAGAGGCGTTCCAGGACATTTGAGTGCCAGAAAAAAAGTTGAGACGCGTTCCCTCATTATTGAGATGTGTTCCAAAACATCTTTTCAACGAAAAAAATAGTTGAGCGGCGTTCCCTCATTATTGAGAAGCGAAAAAAAATGTGGAGATGCGTTCCAAAACATTTTAGCAGCGTAAAAAATTGTGGAGACGCGTTCCTACGTCATTGAGTATGCTGAAAAACATTTTAGCAGTGTAAAAATTGTGGAGATGGCATCCAAAAGCAAGTATCAGGAACCTGATAGTTTATCTCATAAGTACCTCATTATTATTGGCACACCAAATAATTTTACCCGAAAATTGAATTTCGTTTACTTTTTTTGTACTTTTCCTAAAAATTTCATTCCGCTTTATTTTCGCATTTCGCCTTACAGCTATTCTGAAAAATTATTTTTGGCATTTCACAGGAATTACTCGCTATATATCCTTTTTTAGTTTAACCATATATAAAATCCTAATGCCATGAAAAGCACATTACTGATTGCAATTATTTTCTGCACATGCTCATTTGCACATGCCCAAACTCAGGGTCAGAGCGATGAAGTAACAACACTTAAAAAGCAGGTTGTATCTCTTAAACAATCGAATGCGTCTCTTAGCCAGAACGTAAAAGAACTGAAAAAAACTGTTAAGATTTTACAGGACAGCCTTAACACAGCATTAAAAAGGTCCGACCAAAGGTTAAATACGATGGAAGACACCTTAAAAGCCAATGTTTCCATAATGAAGGCTACAAAAACCCATTTCGGAATGATTGATCATTCTCTCAAAACAAGAAAAACGGCTGTTTATATAGGGTTTGTTCTGGCAGTTATCCTGATAGTCGGATTCTATTTGTTTGTGATCAGAAAGTTTAAAACTGCTAACGAAAAAGATGAGGCACGCATTTTTAATGTGAAGGACTCACTCGAAACTGAAATAAGTAAGAATCAAAGTGATCTTCAGGGACAGATTGCCTCGGTAAAAGAAGAAATTACTGCTGCCAAAAACGATCTTGAGACAAAGATCAGAGAAGTAAAAAAAGTAAGCCATTAACTACTACTAACAAGAAAGAGGTTGACTAAAAGGTCAGGAATTAAGCGTAATCTGACGACTACGTTCAATCTTGTACATTTTAGACAGCCTCTTTTATTATTCTAAACAAAGCTTTTACAGTTTGCTGGCAATTAAATCGCCAATTTCTTTAGTGCCCATACCCATTTGTCCGGCTGCAAGACTTTTAATCCTACCCGAACCAAGAATATCACTAACAGCTTTATCAATAGCAGCTGCAGCTGCGCTTTCACCAAGTGTTTCCAACATCAGGCCACCGGCGCAGATAGCAGCCAAAGGATTAATTACGTTCTTTCCGGTATATTTCGGAGCCGATCCTCCCATAGGTTCGAACATCGAAACACCTTCCGGGTTGATATTACCTCCGGAAGCAATACCCAATCCACCCTGGATCATCGCTGCAAGGTCGGTAATGATATCACCGAAAAGATTTTCAGTAACGATTACATCATAGAATTCAGGTTGTTTTACAAACCACATGGTACAAGCATCAACGTGGTTATAGTCCTGTTTGATATCCTGATAGTATTTGTCGCCGATTTCCTTGTGGGTGCGAACCCATAGATCGCCTGCATGAGTAAGTACATTGCTTTTGTGTACCAAAGTAAGTTGTTTCTTTTTATTGCGTTTGCGGGTATATTCGTAAGCATAACGAATACAGCGCTCAACCACAGGACGCGAGTAAACCATCACCTGGGTTGCAACTTCCATTGGAGTACCCACCTGCACAGCTCCTCCAATACCTGTATAAATACCACCAGTGTTTTCGCGAATTACAACAAAGTCGATATCGGCAGGGCCTTTATCTTTAAGCGGAGTTTCAACTCCCGGGTAAAGTTTCACCGGACGAAGGTTGATATATTGGTCCAGCGCAAAACGCATTTTAAGCAGAATTCCTTGTTCAAGAATTCCGGGTTTAACATCAGGATGTCCGATAGCGCCCAGAAAAATGGAATCAAACTTCTTTACTTCTTCAATGGCAGAATCGGGTAATGTTTCACCAGTACGTTTGTACCGTTCAGCTCCAAAATCAAAACTTTGATAATTAAGCTTAAAACCAAATTTTGAAGCAGCGGCATTGATAACCTTAATTCCTTCGTTAACTACTTCCGGTCCGGTGCCGTCGCCCGGAATAACGGCGATGTTGTAAGATTTACTCATGTTTATTCGTATGTTTATAATAATTGTTTATTAAAGTCCATAGACCATAGTCGATAGTCCATAGTAAAGAAGATCAACTTTGTTTTAAACTTTTCCGAAGCGCCTGAATCATCTTGATAATCTCAGATGCTAAATTATAGTTATTCTCAAAATCAGCTTTAGAGATAATATTTCTTTTTAACCCAATATGCAGGCATGATACTACCTCAATTGCAGACCGCAAAGCATAACCTAGAAATTTATTAAATTCCGCATCCGTTTGACCCGTAGATCCCTCTGCTATATTTAATGATACGGAATCCGCAGCTCGCTTTATTTGAGAAGTTAGTATGTACAATTCATCTTTAGGAAATCTGAGAGTAAGATCGTGAATCATTAATGTTAACTCTAATGATTTCTGCCAAACTTTTAATTCCTCAAATTTAAAAGACATTGTTTCTTTATTTTGACTCCAAATCAATTAGTCGATAGTTATTATCCCGAATGCTATAGTCTATCGACCATCGTCTATTGACTATGGACTATTGTCTATTGTCTGTAGTCTATCTCCTATTTCTCATTCTCCACAATATTCAGCATCTTTAACGTCGCTTTGATGGCTGCTACGGTCTGGTCGGAGTCGAGGCCACGGGTCTTAAACTCGCGGCTGTTTTGCCAGGTGATGATAGTTTCTACCAATGCATCGGTCTTCCCTCCCGGCGGAATAGTTACCACATAGTCAGTCAGTTTTGGTAGCTTTTTCTTAAGATCTTTATAGATCTTTTGAAGTGCTTTCATAAAAGCATCGTATTGACCATCGCCGGCAGCAAATTCCTGGTATACCTTTTTATTTATTTCTATAGAAACGGAGGCTACAGGCTTTAATCCATCCGTTAAAGAAAGCGAATAGTTTTTTATCTTTATTTTTTGTTCAATGACCTCACTGTTGAGGATATCGGAAATGATGTATGGCAGATCCTCTGTCGTGACGTTCTCTTTACGATCTCCAAGCTCAATAACACGTTTGGTAACTTGTTTCATAGCTTCAGGATCGAGTTCAATACCAAGTTCCTTTAAATTCTGCATAATGTTCGACTTGCCGGCTGTTTTGCCCAATGCATATTTACGAACACGACCAAAACGTTCGGGTAACAAATCATTGAAATAGAGTTTATCCTTACTGTCACCATCGGCATGAACACCACAGGTCTGTGTGAACACATTCTCGCCGATGATGGGTTTATTCGAAGGTATGCGAATGCCTGAGAAAGATTCTACGATCTTGCTCACCATATTAATTTTATCCTCGTTTAAGCTAAGCTCAACTTTGCCATGATCCTTAAGTACTGCGATAACACTCGATAAAGCCGCATTTCCTGATCTTTCGCCCAGCCCATTAACAGTAGTATGAATACCTTTAATGCCTGTTTTTACAGAAGCCAACACATTTGCTATAGCCAGATCGTAATCATTATGGGCATGAAAATCAAAATGTTTATCCGGATAACGATCAACCACCATCTTACAGAACTCATATGTCTCCTCAGGATTGAGTATTCCTAACGTATCAGGTAACATAAACCGCTGGAACGGTTCATTAATAATATGATCGAGAAGATAAAACACATAATCCCTGGAACTACGCATGCCATTACTCCAATCTTCAAGGTAAATATTAGCTTTCAGTCCCTGGGATATGGCGTATTTTAAAGTTGATTTAATATCGGCTATATGCTCGTCAGGAGTTTTACGCAATTGTCCTTTCAGATGCTTCATGGAACCTTTGCAAAGCATATTGACCACCCTGGCACCAGAACTGACAATCCAATCAATACTCTGTGTTCCATCAATAAAACCGAGCA
>DATBXH010001003.1:0-2927 GCA_036514375.1 Bacteroidales bacterium
AAGATATTAGAACCATTTAAAATCCAATTAGATTTAACACAGTCTCTTAATCAGCTCTCCAGCCATTTTTTAAAATCCTGCACTTTTTCGCGACTCACTACTAAATCATCGGATTTATTTGAATTAAGTTTCACTTGTAAACGGCTGTTTGAAAAGCTTATAATGTCTGAAATTGACGAAGAGGAAACAATGAATTTACGGTTTATTCTGAAAAATCGGGAAGGATCTAATAAATCTTCCAACTGATCGAGCGAATAACCAATAGCAAAATCGCGTCCCGAAATGTTTTGAAGGAAGGTATATTTTTCCTGGCTATAGAAACATTGAATATCTTCGGTAGTAAACACTTTAATGTGCTCACCAACTTTTATTACAAATTTATTCTTGTAATTTTTAGTAAGTGAATACATGATGTTATCAAAGACCTGTGCCGGTATCTCTTTGGATAAACTATTTTCTTTAAATTTATGAATCGCATTTTTCAATTCATTCAGCTCAACCGGTTTTAGCAAATAATCAATACTGTTTACTTTGAATGCTTTAAGGGCATATTCGTCATAGGCGGTGGTAAAAATCACGGGTGTTTTTACAATGGTTTGTTCAAATATTTCAAAGCTCAAGCCATCGGAAAGTTGAATATCCATAAAAATTAGATCGGGCGCGGGATGGGTATTTAACCATTGAACCGCATTACTTACCGATTGCACAATTCCTAAAACAGTTACGGATGGGTCGTATTTTTTAATTAACCCGACTAATCTTTCGGCGGCTACTTTCTCATCTTCTACAATAAGACAATTCATATCTTACGGTTTAATAACAGGCAACTTTACAATAAACTTACGATCCGATTCGGTCACTTCCACTGGTGTATCGGAAAGATAGGCATATCTCTTTTTAATGTTTTCCAGTCCCAATGGTTCTTTTCCATGATTTATTGTCTTTTTCTTCTGAAGGTTGTTTCGTACAACGACAAAACCATCTTCCAATTCCATTTCAATTCTCAATGGCATATCGTCTGATATGATGTTGTGTTTGATGGCATTTTCAACCAGCATTTGGATACCCAGAGGGACGACCTGAAGGCTTTGAGCATCCGTAATGTGTGAATTAAAAATAAGCCCTTTGCCAAACCTCATTTTTGTAAGGAAAACATAATCGTCCACAAATTTTATTTCATCTTTTATGGAAACCAGTTCCTTATCGTTTTGCTCCAACACATAACGGTAAATATCTGATAATTTCTTTATAAAATCAGTAGCCAGTTCGGGTTTTTGTTCTACAATACCGCTGAGTGTATTCAAATTATTGAAAAGAAAATGCGGGTTTACCTGGTTCTTCAGGGCTTCATATTTAGCCAGCAGGTTTTCTCTTTTTAGTTCCTCATTTTTTTCAATGGATTTTATCCAGTTATTCGTTATAAATACTGAAGAATAAAAATAAAGTACGATCAGATCTGCAACGACAGTCATAAAAGCTTTTGCCATTACGTCATAAAAAACTACACTTCCGGTCATATCCCACAGATAAACATCAACGATGTAAGGTATCGTAACACTCACAATTATTCCATAACCAATAAACAGCAAAAAGCTGATCAGATTTGTCCTTTTTGGATTTTTTGCCCAGTCAAGGGTTGCAGTATATTTGCCGATTAACGGATTGCCCACTCCAAAGGCAATTCCATAAGCATATCCAATTGAAGTATAGGTAAAATAATAAGAAATTGAGGAGAATATTTTGGGACCTTTGAATAAATAGCCTACGACGGGGGGAATTACAATAAGAAATAAAATCCACAAGATTGTAACAAAATATCCCGTCCTCTTTTTGCTATTGTTTTTTTCCATGATGTCCAAGTTAAGCTAATTTTTGTCGATTTATTATTTCCTGCCAAAGATTCTTTATATCAATACAGTATCATAATTTAAAATGACGGGTTGTGGAACATTACAGACGTATTGTAAGAAATGAAAGAAGAAACACGGAATAGGAAGCGGCCCGTTTCACGAATTTCAGTCCGGTTTGTTACTGGTTTTCACAGGCATAACTCTTACGCAAGCTCGTTTTGGCGAAAACCAGCTTGATTTTTACCAATTTCTTCTGGTTTTTTACCGATTCCAGCTGGTATTTTACCAAATCCAACTGGTTTCCGCGAAAACCAGTTGGATTTTTCATTTTTCCAGCTGGTTTTTGACAAAATCCAGCTTGATTTTTCATTTTTCCTCCTGCTTTTCGCGAAATCGAGCTGGAATTTTTCTTTTTCTTCCCGGTTTTGGCGAAATCCGGCCGGAATTTTACCAATTCCTCCCGTTTTTCGCGAAAACGGGGAGGATTTCGTCAAAAACGAGCTTGCAGAGATTTTTTTCTTTGTGGTTTTATGCTGATTACTATTGAAGATGAATTGGTTAGATATAAAATGAGAAAAGATTTGTCAAGTATCAGGGGATAGTAATCTTTGTTAGGTTGTTTTATTTCTTTTAGCTCCATAGGAGCGGCCTATTTGTAGATAAGCCGGGCAGAAAGAAAATCTTTTCTTCGGCGCACGAATGAGCCTGACCCGGAGAAATCTCTCCTATGCGCCGAAAGTCGAAGCTCTTGCAAAGAGACGTTTCTTTCGACGCAATCCCATTTATTACTTTTCTCATGACGGCTCGTGCGTCGAATTACAATCATACCTGTAACAATTTTCTGTTTTTTGGATCAAAGGGAAAATTTTAAAAAAATAAATTATGAAAAAAACAGGACTTTTGATCGCCTTATTATGTTTAGTACAGCTTACATTTGCTCAAAAAGCAATAACTGTCATAAAAAGCGGAGAAGGAAAACCCATTATATTCCTGCCGGGATTTACTGCCCCGGGATCGGTTTGGGATGAAACAATAAAGAACCTGAATGGAACCTATGAGAGCCACATTGTTTCTTAT
>DATBXH010001004.1:0-4644 GCA_036514375.1 Bacteroidales bacterium
TCCCATTGATGGAGGCTATATTTGGCTACCTCTGTCGTTTGAAAATGGGAAACCGATAATTCGCTGGTATGCTCAATGGGATCTGAGTATATTTAATTAATGGAAAATAAAAACGTGAAAATATGGTTGTAAAATTCAATGGGTAACGTATGAAAAGAAAGAGACAATTGAAAACAATAGAAATGAGCTTTAAGAAGTTGTTCATTTCGATAATGTTTCTGATTACTACCATATTTTATTATAACAATGATTTATTAGGCAAATCATTGTCTGAACATAGTATAACCCTGGAGATGACTGGGGATTCTGCACTGATTAGTACGGAAGAAGGAGAAATTGATAATGCAGGTTTTTTTATCAGGCAGGTATCGCCATTTATTACTGTCGAAAGGTTTAGGTCTGGGTTACATGCATTTCCAACGGCTTCATACGATATCGTAGGTAATGTGGGCGGAGCCCCGATTCCAAACCAAAACACAATTGTCATTTCCGACACGATGTCAGTGAAAGTAACTGGCTCTCATGGTACCACATTTTATAAAATAAAGTTAAGGAACATTGGTCACGAAAATAGCATAACCGATGTATCGTTCGGAAAAATTGACGAACGTCATTTACAACTGAAGGATCTGCCCAAAAACATTCGGATAATTCAGCTGAAATCTGGAATAAGAGTTTCAGACTTTGCAAGTTTCAAAATTCTTTTGCAGGATAGTATTCCTGTCCCTGATCTGTCTGTTATTGGACCTTCCATGTATATCCAGGTAACCGGTGAGAATGGTGATAAAAAGAAATATGCAATAAGACCTGGGAATAAAACATTGAATTTGGAAAGTCTTTCCAATAAAAGTGAGACTACAGAAGGGATTAAAAACAGAATTGTATCACTGACAGGAAAATGCGAAATTCATGTTACCGGTAAAGAGAATCCCTTAGAGGGAAGCCTCATTGATCTGGAATCTGAGGATGTATGGCTTTACTTTGATCATATTAGTCCTCAGGAAGTGTATAATAAGTATTTGGCTCAGATACTTGTTAAAGGCAGTACCGCATCGATTGATAAAAACATGCGTCTGGTTCAGTATCTGCAAGGGGCAGTGATCATCAGCCAATCATCGGATTACAAACCGCTCAGGATTTTCTCCGGTGAAAATCAATCCGGTGCATCGAAAGACATCAGTATTTACAATTATTATCGCTCTTTGGAACTGGGAGAGATGAATAATGCCGTCCGGTCCTTCAAACTTAAAAAAGGATATATGATTACGTTGGCTCAGAATGATCAGGGTACAGGCTATAGCAGAGTGTACGTGGCATCTGACAGTGATCTCATCATAAATAAATTGCCTTTTGGGTTGTACGATTCGATATCCTTTATTCGTGCCATTCCATGGCGATGGGTTGCTAAGAAAGGATGGACCAATGGGAAATCTGCCGCTGAGACTCTTCATTGCTCATGGAATTATGACTGGAATAATGTTGACACTTCCAGTCTTAATGTCGAGTATGTACCAATGAGGCATAACAAATCGTGGAATGCTTACGATCATATAAATATAAAGCGGAACAGCACCCATGCCTTAGCATTTAATGAACCCGACAGACCCGACCAGTCTCACATGACCGTAGGTGAGGCTATTGCCCAATGGCCTGAATTTTTGAGATCTGGTCTCAGGTTAGGTTCTCCTGCACCTTCCGATGGAGGATTAAAATGGCTTTATTCTTTTATTGACAAATGTGATTCCTTAAATTATCGGGTTGATTTTGTTGCCGTTCATTGGTACAAAGGAGGGCAAACTCCCCAACAATTTTATAATTGGCTGAAGGCCATTCATGACAGAACCCACAGACCTATTTGGATAACGGAGTGGAATAACGGTGCAAACTGGACATGTTGCCTGCCGACATATTCATCACAGGCGGAAGCAATTGGTAAGTTTATTCAAATGCTGGATAGTACTAGTTTTGTGGAAAGATATTCATTATACGAATGGGTTCAGGCAACACGTCAAATGTTCTATAAATCTCCAGTACTGCTGACTCCTGCTGGAGAAGTTTATCGTGCAAACAGTTCACCTATGGCTTATAATCCTAAACAGGCATTCAGCCATGATTATGTTGTTTTACCGGTTAACCATGGAGGTGTCAATTCTGTCCCGAAGGATGCTGAAAAGCAAAAGCAGGAAGCTTATGGAAATGTAACAAGGAAGTTACTTAACAAGGTCACAAAATGATATTGAAAAGAGGGAGTTTCAGGGAAATGAATTTGAGCACATCTCCTGATGATGCTGTTTATTACAGACCCTGATTAGTGAGACGATCTGTCTTAGCAGAAATTTTGTCTTGTCATACATTGTGATCTGATCTTATAAGGTTAGATGATCTAAGGTTCTAATATTAGACAATCTAGTATTCTAATAGTAGATCATCTAGTCTCCTAATACCAGACACCCTAGTCTTAGGGGACCAGACAAGCTAGTCCTGGGAGATTAGATATCGTGGTCTTAGGGGACCACATAACCTAGTCTTAGGGGACTAGACGATGTAGTCTTAAGGGGCCACACTATCTAGTCCTGTGGGGGCAGAAATCTTAATAACCGGTTCATCGGTGTCTCCCCTGACTCTCAGGATTTGTGTTGTTTTCCCTTGCCTTCGAAAATTATAACAGCTTCTTTTATGGTACTGTCGATGGTATTATAAACCGGATAGAAGCCATTGTTGTCAAAGAAATTTCTAACAATATATGCTTCCAACTGAGTTTGTAAAAGTTCCGAAGAGATTTTTATATCACTATAATTCTTTTTAATACCCTGCTTGTCAGCGTAGTCTAACATTTTTTCAAAAACATTCTCTTTTTTAAGGAATTTAATCAGCGCCTGATATGTTTTAAACTTTGCAAGTATTTTCCGATTGGCGTCAGAATAATGAAATGCGAATCGATATAGTATTCCTTTTTCGTGAAGCATATAGTAATAATTGCTAAACAAAGAAGTGTCAGCCGGTACAAAGTAATCAGGCATTATTCCTCCTCCTCCGTAAACAATACGTCCTCCTACTGTTTTATATCGAAGCGAATCATTAAATTTAATACTATCGGCCTGCTCCATTTCTCCATGCAATATTCTGTTATGTAGCTCATTGAAATAATTTGTCTTGCCGTTATTGTAAGGTTTTTGGATACACCGCCCTGAAGGAGTATAATACCTCGCAATCGTTAACCGGATAGCTGCTCCACCCGGTAGCATCGATTGTTCCTGTACCAGACATTTGCCAAAACTACGTCTGCCAACAATCCATCCGCGATCATTATCCTGGATAGCGCCTGCAAGTATTTCGCTTGCGGATGCAGAGGATTCATCAATTAAAATGATTACAGAATCTTTCAAACATTCACCTCCCGGTTTGGAATATGATTCCGTTCTTGCTCGGGCCCGTCCCTTTGTATAAACAATTAGCTGGTGATCATCAAGAAATTCATCTGCAATCCGAATGGCCGACTCCAGTAATCCTCCTGAATTGCCCCGCAAATCGACAATAATTTTTTTCATTCCTTCCTTATGAAGCTTTTTTGCTGCTGTAAGAAATTCCTCATGGGTGGTTTTAGCAAACTTGTTGATTTTAATATATCCAACCTGAGGTGCAAGCATGTATGCGGCATCTACACTATAAAGAGGTATAACATCGCGGGATACACGGAAATCTATCGAATCTTTGACCCCCAAACGTTTTATCGTTACCTTGACTTTAGAACCTTTAGGCCCCTTTAACCTTTTCACGATGTCACCGGTGGGCATTTTAACACCGGCAACTATAGTGTCGTTAATCCTGACCAAACGGTCGCCTGCCCGTAACCCAATCCTTTCCGAGGGACCATTGGGTACTGTGTTTACAACAATAATGGTATCATTTTGAGCGTTAAACTGTATACCAATCCCGCTAAAGTTGCCTTCAAGAGGTTCATTTACTGCCTGAAACTCATCTGCCGGAATATAAACCGAGTGAGGATCCAACTTTTGAAGTATGGCTTCAATTGCAGTTTCTTCAAGATTGTCCCGTGAAACTGAATCAACGTACGAGTCCTCAATTAAGTTGAGAACATTATTTACTTTGTCACCGCGCGGTAGAATTAACAAACGATCGCTAATGCCCGACCTGTTTAACTTTAAGCCTATAAATATCCCGGATATCAGAATTAAAGCCAAAATTAACGGAAACAGTACGACTGATTTTTTATTATGGACACTCATAAAATCCTTTTAAGCAAAATGAATAATGTTAACGGTAAATAATTTGAACTAATAAATAATTTCAGAATTATTTCAAGGGGTAATTTAAGTGTGTAAAATTAGGAGGATTTTATTGAAATTGCACTATTACAGCTTCGAAAGTATTTCATTTTTTCGTTCACCATCAAGGTCGATGAAAACAATTTCGATTTCAGCCCTCTCCAATAGGCGAAGACCATCTTCTTTATGATATTTGTCGCAAAACACCACGCGGCGTATGCCGGATTGGATGATAAGTTTGGCACATTCAAGACAAGGTGAAGTAGTTACATAAAGTGTAGCATTTTCACTACTGTTGTTGGATTTTGCAACTTTTGTAATTGCATTGGCTTCGGCGTGAAGTACATACGGTTTGGTT
>DATBXH010001005.1:0-4503 GCA_036514375.1 Bacteroidales bacterium
CGGCTATCTCATCATTCCATTGCTGACCAAACGTAGGTAATCCACGGCGATTAGGAGCCACGATAACATATCCGTTGGCTGCCATAATCTGGAAATTCCAACGGAACGAGTAAAATTGAGATACAGCACTTTGTGGTCCACCTTCGCAATATAACAAAGCGGGATATTTCTTTGTGGAATCAAAATCAACCGGAAGGATAACCCAAACCAGCATTTCTTTATTGTCGGTAGTCTTTACCCAACGCTTTTCCACCCGGGCTGTTTTAATGGCTTCGTAAATATTCTTATTGGTAAAGGTAAGCTGGGTCTCTTTTCCGTCGGCAGGGTCAATCCTGAAAATTTCCGTAGCCCTGGACATGCTCATCCTTGTCCCAACCAGAACTCCGTGAGTAAAAGCGATGGAAGTATAATCATGAATACCTGTGGTAACTGAACGTATGGAATCCGACTCAACATTAACCGCGTAAATCTGATAGGTTGCCTGTATACCACTAATAAAGTAAATGGTTTTACCATCATCGCTCCATTGATAATTGGAAGACTCCTGGTCGAAGTTTGCAGTTAAGTATTTTTTCGTCTTCGTTCCGAAATCGTAAACAAACAAGCGACTTTTGTCCGACTCATAACCAGGTGTTTCCATGCTTTGGAAAGCTACTCTTTTACTGTCGGGAGAAAACACAGGGTAGCGGTCGTATCCCATCATTTCCTCGGTAATATTTTCAGTGGTACCGTTGTCGGTATGATATACGTATACATCAGAATTGGTACTGATGGCAAATGCTTTACCTTTAAGTTTTTTGCAGGAATAAGCCAGCATCTTTCCATCCGGGCTCCAACTAATTTCAGAGATGTCAAAATAAGGAGGTAACGGTGAATCATAGGGCTGATCTTTCATAATGTCGGTCCCCTCTCCTACCTTTTCATCCTTATAATCTGACACAAAGATATGGCTGTATGCATAATCGTGCCACTGATCCCAGTGACGATACATCAGGTCGGTAATGATGCGGCCTTTTGCCAATGGTAGATCGGGATATTTGTCCTGCGTGGTGGAGTCCAGCTTCACATCCTGAAGATAAAAAAGCTTGGTTCCGGTAGCTGCAAACTCAAAACCATTAATATCTTTCTTCGCATCAGAGACCTGCTTCTTACCCGAACCATCCTGATCCATGACCCATATCTGAGAAACACTATCTGCTGTTGAAAGAAACGCGATCTTTCCGTCAGGTAGCCATCTGGGATTAAAACAGGATGGAAAATCAGCAGTCAGGTTTTTAGGCTCACCACCTCCGGAGGGGACAGAAAAAATCCAGGTATGTTTCTTATTTATTTTGGCGTCGTAGCGTGAAACATTGTAAATAATCGTTTTACCATCAGGAGAAAGATGAGCATCGTCCACCCGGCCAAATTTCCATAAAATTTCAGGGGTGAGCTTACCCCTTGCAATTTCCTGCTGTGTAAGCTGATTGGTAAAATCACCTTCTTCTTTGTAAACCTGTTTGGTTTTGCATCCCCAGGAAATAACAAGGATGGTTAATGAAATGAACAACAACTTTCTCATGGCTTTAATTTTAAAGCCATAAAAATAGGGTATTTGGAGGGAATTTACTAACGATATACTTAATTTTAGAAAGAAACAGGATAGTTAGAATTCTTCTTAAAACCCTAACTAATCCCGGTTTTGAATTATTTTGCAGCGGCACCTATCAAAGTAGCTTTAATTTTGTTCTCCAGTTCGGCGAATAATTCAGGATTATCGGCCAGTAATTGCTTCACGGAGTCACGGCCCTGACCGAGCTTGGTTTCGCCATAACTAAACCACGAACCGCTCTTTTTGATGATTTCAAATTCCACACCCAGGTCTATGATCTCGCCAATCTTAGAAATACCTTCACCATAAATGATATCGAACTCAGCAAGTTTGAATGGTGGAGCTAGCTTGTTTTTTACAATCTTCACTTTGGTGCGGTTACCCATTACTTCTTCACCTTCCTTGATCTGGCTTAATCTGCGAATATCCACACGTACCGAAGCATAGAATTTAAGCGCATTACCACCGGTGGTAGTTTCCGGATTACCAAACATGACACCAATCTTATCGCGCAACTGGTTAATAAAAACACAACAGGTATTGGTTTTACTGATGTTGGCTGTAAGTTTACGTAAAGCCTGCGACATAAGGCGGGCTTGAAGACCCATTTTGGAGTCGCCCATTTCGCCTTCTATTTCAGCTTTCGGTGTTAATGCTGCCACAGAGTCGATAACAATAATATCAATCGCTCCGGAACGGATCAATGCATCGGCAATTTCAAGAGCCTGTTCGCCATTATCAGGCTGAGAGATATAAAGGTTTTCAACATCAATCCCTAACTTTTCGGCATAAACTCTGTCAAAAGCGTGTTCCGCATCGATATATGCAGCAATACCACCAGATTTTTGGGCTTCAGCAATGGCATGGATGGCAAGAGTCGTTTTACCTGAAGATTCAGGTCCGAATATTTCAATAACCCTGCCCCGCGGATACCCTCCTATTCCCAATGCAGCATCAAGTGCGAGGGACCCGGACGAAATGGATGGAACCTGAACAACGGAACGATCTCCCATTTTAAGGATGGTTCCTTTGCCATAATCTTTGTCTATTTTGTCAAGAGTAAGCTGTAAAGCTTTCAGCTTCTCCTTGTTAATTTCTTTTTGAGCAGCTTTGGGGTCTTTTACTTCTTTGGCATCTTTTTCCATAAAATTTATCCTTTGTTTTCGCCAAAGTTAAAAAATTGCCCATTCAGTTCCTTTAAAATCATACGATTGTTGAAAACTTTATCTAGCCTTGAAGAATCTGGGTTGCATGGTCCTTGGTTTTAACTTTATCGATAACACTCTCGATTTTTCCGTCGGATCCAATTATAAATGTAGTACGAATTATGCCTTCGTAACTTTTCCCGTACATTTTCTTTTCACCCCAGGCTCCGTATGCCTGAATTACCATTTTATCGGGATCGGAAATGAGCCTGAACGGTAGATTGAATTTCTTTATAAACCCCTGGTGTGATGTGGTAGAATCGGCACTTATACCAATCACATCATAACCATGTTTCAATAAATCCTGATATCCGTCGCGCAAACTGCAGGCCTCATCAGTACATCCGGGAGTATTGTCCTTGGGGTAAAAATATAGAATTACTTTCTTCCCTTTATAATCTGCAAGACTTATGGATTTCCCTTCCTGATCGATAGCTTTGAACTCGGGAGCTTTGTCTCCCACTTTTAACGTTGTCATTTCTATTGTTATTTTAATGATCAAACTTTGATTAAAATTATTAAACTTATTCTATTCCCATATCTCAACAATATATTTATGAGAAAGTTTATCTTTGGAGCTGAAAAATATCGGTTGCAGTTGTGATGAAATTCAGGGATATCCTTATTATATTAGTTTATACCTTTCAATCATATTCCGTACTGGCCCAAAACACACCTCAAGAAGAAGCACTTCAGCTTTTTCAGGAAGGGAAATACACTGAGGCTCTGCCTATCTATAAACGGCTAATTACCCTGTTTCCAAAAGATCCCCGTTACCAGTATTACGAAGGTGTATGTATGGTAGAGACCAATACAAACCTTACCAAAGCCATCGATTACCTGAAATTTGCTGCTGACAAGTCAGTCCCAAGAGATGTGTATTTCTTTCTGGGCAAAGCGTATCACTACCTTTACCGTTTTGATGAGGCTTTAGATTATTACTTAAAATTTCAGCAATTTGGGGAACGGGCTGAGAAAGAGAAATGGCAGTGCGATATGCATATTAACATGGCCAGAGACGGTAAACGACTTCTTGAAAAGCAAGTTGTTTTTGATGTAATTAAGATTGATTCAATAAAAAACTCTGAACTTTTCGGTTATTACAACCGGTTAATGAAAAGCGGTAAATTTCAGGAGAAGAACGAAAAGTCATTTCTTCTCGGTGATTCCAAAGCACGAACCACATGGTACTTTCTGCCGTCCTTTCTGGATAAAGGTCAGGATGTATTTCAAAGTTCTGTTGGAAGCTTTAGAAAGGACAGGGATCTGGTCACTATTAAAAAACTGGATAATGATACCTGGTCCAAACCTCAAAATCTTGGAAACTCAATTAATTCTCCATTTGACGAAGATTATGCCTATTTTAATATGGCTGAGTCGGCATTATATTTTGCCTCCAAAGGGCATAATTCGATGGGCGGATACGATATTTTCAAGTCCATCTATAATCCCAATACTAAAACCTGGTCAGAGCCTATAAACCTGGGGTTTCCGATCAACTCGCCATACGACGATTTTCTGTTTGTTCCTTCTGATGATCAGTCTACGGCTTGGTTTGCTTCCAATCGTGAATCAAAAGGAGGCAACCTGACCATCTATTCCATCCGATTTTCTAAAACATATTCTTTGGTTGAGCTTCCATCAAATTCGGATTTTATTTCTCTGGCACATTTAACAGTTGCATCGGTCAATAAATCTGAACAAAAG
>DATBXH010001006.1:0-4053 GCA_036514375.1 Bacteroidales bacterium
TCACCGATATTGTCCAAGGCCCTGGTAGCGATATTTTCATACTGGGTACCGAAATTCTTAAAAATCAGGAATTCAATTTGGATCTTATAAGAATTGATGCCAAAGGCCAAGAGATTTGGGAGCAACCTAAACATATTATGATTACAAATTTGTTCCAAACTGATAGCGCTGATCTACAACTAAACTCAATCCAAAATTTTACAATAAAGGAGAATGGTTATGCGCTTGCAAGTTATATCAACAATGAATTAATTGTGGTCATAAACTATCAGACATTGGTTAAATATGCTTGGCGTTACCGGATTATTTCATTCTCGGATAATGGCGAAGTAAATCATGATAAGGATTATGCGTCAGACAAGTACCTTAAAAGCTGGACTTATTTGATTGATAAAATGCCGGATAATACACTGACCATAATTCGGGGTGATGATGTATACCTTGATATAATTCAGTATGATCCAATAACTTTTGAAATTATTAAAGTTCACACAATAGGTAGCGGTATAAATGATGCCATGTTCACGGCCATGCACCCTTGGACTTCAGATGAAGTAATTCTTACTGGTCATGCGGATAGAAGAAATAATAAAATAGTCGCAGAAAACTTTGATATTTTCTGTATTAGATATAATTACAAATCTAACAAAATTATTGATTCGCTTTTCTATGGTCTGGTGAATAATGAAGAATTGAGTTACGACTCATACATTTTAGGTAGTAAGGTATACTGTATAGGAACTCAAAGGGGAGATTTTTTATCAACACCAAGTTTTAAATCAAATCTTCTCGAGATTAATTTCAATTTTGAAACTCGTCAAAGGGATTCAGTAGTTTACATTCAAGATGAAGGATATGAAGGTTTATTTGCAGAGCCTGTAAATAATTTGCCTACCGAGCAGAAAGTGCTTGGTTACAAACTGGATATCTCTGGAAAACAGAATATACAAGGGTTTTATATGCAACTTAAAAATCCATAATCATGAAAAAAATACTTTTTCTAAGTATGCTTGTCATTTTTTTGATTTCACCTAAAGTATTGGCCCAAAAGGACGTTGCGCCCCCCATAATATCAATTTCTTATGATGCCTTGGCCGACAGTTTTAAGACAGACCTTGAAATTGATACTACAAAAATCTCAAAAGATACTTTAATTGCAAGTATTTCTTGTATTTATTTGTTTCCCAATGATTATCTCAGAATACCTGATCCAATTGTGATAGATGACACTGACCCTAGTCCTCAAGTTTCTGTATCAACAATTTTTGATTCAACTAATTTGAAAGTTATAAGAAAATGGACAGCGAAAGATGTTTCAGGGAATAAGTCACAATTAACACTAATTGTTTCTTACAGTGGCCAGCAATACCAATTAAATCTTAACCAAATTATTGTAAATAATGAAAATACAATTTTATCCATCTCTTCACAAAATGATGTATCAAAAACAGATAGTATTTATTTTTGTAAAAACTCAACACTTTCGTTTAAAGTGGATGCAAGCTGGGCTTGTGCCAAGAATAAGAAAGAGTTTTACTGGAATGTTAACAATATGCCGGTGTATGCAGGAGAAGGAGATGGAACTTCACTTTTTCTTTCGCTTGACACTCTCCCTCAGATATTTAAAATTGAGGTTCAGGCAAATTCCACGATCGGAACCAATCTCCCTCTCTTAGGTTTGGCAAATAATAAAATAGATTTTGTTATATTACAGGAACCTGGCGCCACAATAGACATAAATAAACCGACCTGTAATGGCTCAGCAGATGGTTCGATAGCTCTCTCTAATGCCATAAATTATAAATGGGACAATGGTACTTCTAGTACATTAAGAAAAGGGCTAAACCCAGGTAAATATTGGGTTAATTACTCTAAAGATACATGTAGTGTTACAGACACTATTGTTTTAAAACAGGATAAAACAATAAGTTTTAGTGTTCTGAATACAGTTGTAGATCTGAAGAATCAAAGTTATTTAACTATAATCAATACTTCAACATTATTGGGAACCTTCAGTTGGAAGATTGGAGACAGTGTTTTTATTAACAATAATCAAGAATTTAATTTTAATTTAAAAAAAGCAGGTAATCTGAATATCAATTTATCCTTGGCAAACAACATTTGCAAGGACGATTTCACTGACACAATATTGGTTATAGGGAGTTTAGTAAACGGTATTCCTATATTAGACAATTCCGATTTAGCACTTTTCCCAACTCCTTCAAATAACGAGATTAACCTAATTTTACCTGTCGAAGGAACCTATTTGATTAAGATTTACAATATTAATGGCACCGAAATGTATGTTTCAAAACAAATTATTTCTAAAAGCCTCACTGTACCAATCTATAATCTACCAAATGGGATGTATATCCTTAGTGCTTACTCTGACGGCTTAGTCAAGTGTATTCGCAAATTTATAAAAATAGAATAAACTCAAAATTTACTCGACGCAAGCAAAACTTTTTCAATAAATTGATCTGAATAAAAACAGTTTCCTATTTTAATTTTGACGTGATAAAGGGTAATTATTTTAAAATTTTTAACGTACTTTTTCAATTGTCTCGCTAAACCCAAGAAAATGGAGCCAAATAATAATCAGGCATTCAGCGAATTAGGATTCCTTTCTTCCTGATTTTCCAAACTCCCTGAACGGTCAACCGACTTAAAAATCCGAA
Organism: Bacteroidales bacterium; assembly: GCA_036514375.1. Lineage (GTDB taxonomy): Bacteria > Bacteroidota > Bacteroidia > Bacteroidales > JAAUTT01 > JAAUTT01. The sequence continues at coordinate 2,679 of DATBXH010001006.1, forward strand.
TCCGTATTCCGGTATTTCGAAAAACATTTCTACAAATTCGTAAACGGAATGAAAGAATTGATAGAAATTGTCTGCGAATTTGTAGAGGAAGGCTAAGAAATTAGAGAAATTGTCTGCGAATTTGTAGCTCTCATCTAAGAAGTTTTAGCCGAAGTCTAAGAATTCTTGGCTGAAGTCTACTAATTCTTAGCCGAAGTCTAAGAATTATTAGCCAAAGTCTACTAATTTGTAGAGAAAGTCTAAGAATTCTTGGCCGATGTCTACTAATTTGTAGATCGAATCTAAGAATTTGCAGAGAAAAGCTACGAATTCTCAGCCCGGATCTAAGAATTTGCAGAAATTTGTTGCGATTTTCCCGACGGAATGAACAAATTATTACCAAATATCTTCTAATTCACAGGCAACAAAAAAGAATTTGCAGGAAAAGGCCGCTCATTCACAGATCAAAAGCATGAATTCCTGAATAACTTAAAAGAAATTACAGATTCAATGAAAAAAGCGGCAATTTAGAATACCGGCCAGCGCTGCTTCCGGATAGCCAAAATTTGGACTACTATGCTTGTTTCCGAACCTTAACACAATTTGTTGGAAATAAATAAAAAACCGTCCGGGTTCCCACCCGAACGGTCACTCCATTAACTAACTAAACCTTCAAAAAAACTACTACTATACAGTTTTAGAGTTTCTAAAATTTATTATTAATAACCTGGATTCTGGTAATCTGCTTTTTCAGCGTCCGTCATTGCTGTAAAACCATCGATCAAAGATTTTGGGATGGGGCGTAAATAGTCTTTATCAACAATGGTGCGTGTTATTGTTACCGGGGCATGGAGTACATCTGCAGGTTGATTCTGATCACTTGCAGCCCCCGGGTTATCGCAAATCGTATAAGTACCTGCAAGCTCAGCCCATTTTTGTGTTCGTACCAAATCCAACCAGCGGAGGGCTTCACCAAAAAACTCACGCGAACGTTCGGCCAAAATATAATTGATATCTATAGTTGCCGGTGTAGCAGCCATCATAGCAGCGCTATGGTCTTCAACTTTAGCTATATTTCCGTTGTTGGACCAATACCATTTTCCTGCACGGGCACGAAGAATATTAATCAATCCTTTGGCTGTCCCATCATTTGCATATGTTCCGGTTATTGCCTGTGTAGTTGCACCCTTTACAGCAGCTTCGGCAGCAATAAGGAATAATTCGGAGAATTTGGCGTAAACGAAAGGGCGAGTGTATCCGGCGCTGGCTTCCCCTAATCCGGTACCATTATCAGTGCGATATGGACCAAGCTTCCAAAGCCCGGGATATGCAAGTCTACTGATGCCCATTGGTGCTATCACCCAATCGGCTCTTCCTGGTAATACACCTCCACTGA
>DATBXH010001007.1:0-3479 GCA_036514375.1 Bacteroidales bacterium
AAGCAATAAGAGGTGCTTTCGAAGACTTTATTCCCGGATACGGCGCAGGCTTGCGGATAAAAATGAACAAATATTCCAATACCAACATAGCCGTCGATTACGGCTTTGGTATTGGAGGGTCCAAAGGTTTTTTCTTCAACCTCGGAGAGGCTTTTTAAAACATAATCCGTTCCATACCCTCACGTATTCTTATTGCAGTTTACCAGCTTTCGTATTTACACTTTTGTCCATCCGTATTTACGATCGTATCGATCCGTATTTACAACGACGTGAGTCCGTATTTATAACCACGTAAATACGGATCGACGAAAAGTTAGACCCGTATCTACAAAAACCTAGATACGGAGGTCATGAAATACTTTTCTGATTTTGTCGTTTGATTTTCGTGTTCAGGGCTACAGGACAGAGCAATGAGCATTGTCACCTGACCACGCTCATTCTATTTTTCCGTTCATCGTAACAGGCTACTGGCTGTGTTTTAATTCTACTACCGTTTTGTTCATTATTTAAAATCGCACTAAATAAGGGTTGTCTTCTTAAAATTTATTCCGTTTTTTTTAAAATAATTTATATTTGCCAACTTAATAATAATGACTACCCAAATGAGTGGATTGAAAATTATCGTCTTAGCAAAACAAGTGCCCGATACAAGAAATGTCGGGAAAGATGCCATGAAAGCCGATGGTACGGTAAACCGTGCTGCACTACCGGCTATTTTTAACCCGGAAGATCTGAACGCTCTTGAACAAGCTTTGAGGGTGAAAGATGCCAATCCGGGTTCAACCATCACCTTATTAACGATGGGACCTGTAAGAGCTGCTGAAGTACTACGCGAAGGTTTGTTCAGAGGCGCAGATGATGGAGTTTTGTTAACCGACCGTGCTTTTGCTGGTGCAGATACGCTTGCAACATCTTATGCTATTTCTTGCGCTATTCGAAAAATAAAAGATTTCGACCTGATTGTATGTGGCCGTCAGGCTATTGATGGAGACACAGCTCAGGTTGGACCACAGGTTGCCGAGAAACTATCTATTCCCCAGATAACTTATGCCGAGGAAATCATTGGGGTGAAAGCAAAGAAAATAAAAGTGAAACGCAGATTGGAACGTGGTATTGAAGTGGTGGAAGGTTCACTTCCTATGCTTGTTACCGTTAACGGTTCAGCTGCTGCCTGCCGCCCACGCAATTCAAAGCTTCTGATGAAGTACAAACATTCATCCACAATCAGCGAGCGCCAGGAAAAAAGCGAAGACTACATGGCACTGATTAACGAACGTCCTTATCTGAACATCAAGGAATGGAGCGTGAACGATATTGAATGCGATCGCGAATCACTCGGTTTATCAGGTTCGCCTACCAAAGTAAAAAAGATTGACAATATTATTTTCCAGGCGAAGGAATCGAAACACCTTACAGCATCCGATCCTGATATCGAAGAACTGATGAAAGAACTTATTTCAAGCCATACGATCGGATAAATTCCTGACTAATTACAATTTATTGAAAAACTGAAAAATCATGAATAATATAATTGTGTATTGCGAGATCGACGAAGGAAAAGTAGCCGACGTTAGCTTTGAGCTGCTTACCAAAGGTCGCAAACTTGCAAACGATTTAAAATGTAAGCTCGAAGCACTTGTTATCGGTTCCAAAGTAGATGCCATTCCGCAGCAATTGTTCCCTTATGGAGTAGATACGGTTTATGTGGCCGATGATCCTCGTCTCGAGTTTTATTCTACACTCCCTCACACGCATATTACCGTTAAACTTTTCCAGGAACAAAAGCCGCAGATTGCTTTGATGGGTGCAAGTACCATTGGCCGCGATTTGGGTCCGCGCGTTTCTTCTGCGTTGGGAAGTGGTCTTACAGCCGACTGTACCAGTCTTGAAATTGGCGATCACGAAGAAAAACGTCTTAACAAGGAATACAAAAACCTCCTGTACCAAATACGTCCGGCTTTTGGCGGAAACATTATTGCCACCATCATCAATCCTGATTGCCGTCCGCAAATGGCAACGGTTCGTGAAGGTGTGATGAAAAAAGAAATCGTTGACGCAAATTACAAAGGAACTGCTGAAAAACTGGATATTTCCAAATATGTAACTGACTCCGACTTTGTGGTGCAGATTATTGAACGCCACATGGAAAAATCGAAGGTGAATATTAAAAACGCTTCGATTGTTGTTGCAGGTGGTTATGGCGTTGGATCGAAGGAAAACTTCCAGTTGCTTCACGATCTGGCTACCGTTATCGGTGCCGAAGTTGGAGCCTCCCGTGCTGCTGTGGACGCCGGATACGTTGACCACGACCGTCAGATTGGTCAGACCGGTGTAACGGTTCGTCCCAAACTTTATATTGCTTGTGGTATTTCGGGACAGATACAGCATATTGCAGGAATGCAGGAATCGAGCATGATCATTTCGATCAACAACGATCCCCAGGCTCCTATCAACAGCATTGCTGATTATGTCATTACAGGAAGCATCGAAGACGTGATTCCACGGATGATTAAATACTACAAACAAAACACAAAATAATTGATTATTGAAGATTGACAATTGAACAAAAACAATAATCATTATACAATAATCAATAAACAATAAGAATATGGCTAATTTTTATACCGATAACCCAGATATAAAATTCCACCTCAACCATCCGTTAATGAAAAGGATTGTTACGTTGAAAGAACGTAGCTTTTCGGAAAAAGGATCATACGATTATGCACCGGTGGATTTTGAAGATGCAATGGACAGTTACGATAAGGTACTGGAAATTGTTGGAGAAATTAGTGGAGAGATTATAGCTCCCAATGCAGAATCTGTTGATCACGACGGGCCCCAACTAGTTGATGGGCATGTGAAATACGCGGCTGGTACCGAACAAAACATCAAGGCTCTTCGTCATGCAGGGTTGATGGGAATGTCTCTTCCAAGAAGATTCGGTGGTCTCAACTTCCCGATTGTTCCTTACATCATGGCTGCCGATATTGTATCACGGGCCGATGCAGGATTTGTAAATATCTGGGGATTGCAGGATTGTGCAGAAACCATCAACGAGTTTGCAACCGAAGAACAGAAGAAACAATACCTAACCCGGGTTTGCGATGGCGAAACCATGGCTATGGACCTCACCGAACCGGATGCCGGTAGCGACCTTCAGGCCGTCATGCTGAAAGCAACATTTGATGAGAAATCCAATACATGGCTGCTCAATGGAGTAAAACGCTTTATCACAAACGGTGATGGCGATATCTCACTCGTACTTGCCCGTTCCGAAGACGGAACAACCGACGGTCGTGGTCTGTCCATGTTTATTTACGACAAGCGTAAAGGTGGAGTCACTGTTCGCCGTATTGAAAATAAGATGGGGATCAAAGGTTCGCCCACCTGCGAACTCGTATTTAAGAACGCTCCTGCTGAACTTTGCGGACAACGCAAATTAGGTCTTATTAAATATGTAATGGCACTGATGAACG
>DATBXH010001008.1:0-3503 GCA_036514375.1 Bacteroidales bacterium
AAAGAGGTGGTATATCCTCTGCCCACTCCTTTCGAGATGACAAAGATGCTTAATACGATTGGTGTTGGTTATTCTTCTGCAATTTTGAACCCGGTTGACAAGGCTGAGAAATATTTTACCGATAAAAGTAAAGCGGTAAACCTTGGTGTTTATGGTGCCGATGTAGCCTATGCTGCCACCTACGATCAGAAACAGGACGTGAAGCTTTACCTGAAAGCTTTGAAAACCATTGTTGATCAACTCGGAATCAATATCAATTACGACAAAATGCTTTCCGATGAGTTTAAGGAAAAGGTAAACAACAAGGATACGCTCATCAAGATTATTACCGACACTTATTATCAGACATACAGAGATCTTCGTTCCAAAGGAAATCAGGAGCTTTCTGCCATGATGGTGACCGGGATGTGGGTTGAGGTTATGTATATTGCTACAAATATATCCAAGGATTCGTACAACAATCCCGAGATTGTAAAACTTATCGCCAAACAGAAAGATTCCTATTTGAAACTGTTGGAGATCCTGACTTCGTTGGATAAAAACAAGGATATTAAGGATCTGGAAAATAAGTTTATGATATTGAAACCTGTATACGACAAGGTTGATCAGGGGCTTTATCAGAAAGATTATCAGCTTATTTTAAAAACCATTCAGGATGTAAGGAAATCATTTGTTTCCTGATTATATTTACGACACAAAATAACTTAAGCAGCCCTTGCGTTAAGCAAAGGGCTGTTTTTTTAAACTGACATTGCAATGAACGAGTCCATTCTGAAGGCATTAATGCGATTGTTCGCCATCATGGCCGATGTGGACAAGGATAATCATTCCGAGAACGAACGGGATATTGTGATGGACTATCTCGACCGGCAATATAGCTATGAGATTGTTCAAAAGTATATTCAATATTTTGAGCAGCAGGTTCTGCACTATCATCCCGAATTAGTCCATACCAGTGAAGCCGAAAACAGGAGACAGGACATTTCCAATGAAGCAGCCATTATTGAGCTCTGCAATCAGATTAACGTTGAGCTGGAACAGGAACAGAAACTGATTGCGCTTATATACCTGCTCGATTTTATTAATCGTGGCGACAATACCACCGATCGTAAATTGAGATTCGTCACCACACTGGTTAAGCAACTCAAGATCAGGGATGATGATTTCCAGGATATCAAGGCATTTACGTTTGGGGAGCTCGACGAAATAGTAAATAAGGACAGGCTTCTTTTTATCGATTCTTACGAAACGTCAAGTGATCCGGACGTTAAACAGTGGCATGTCGAAAAGATGGAGGGTCGGATGGTGGTGCTTCACCTTCCTTCAACCAACACATATGTTTTCAGGTATTACGGAAAACTCGACCTGTTTCTTAACGGACATAATATTAAGCCCAACAGATCATACATATGGTCAACAGGATCTGTTGTCAGGAATTCCAAGGTCGGATCGCTTTACTTCAGCCGCATGTCAGGCCGGTTTATCCAGGCAAATATCGAAAGCAAGTTTGTATTCACGGCCGAAGATATCGAATACAATTACCGCAACAGCACCAACGGTGTAAAACGTTTTAACCTTACCGAGGAATCGGGGCGTTTGATTGGAATTATCGGTGGCAGTGGTTCGGGAAAGTCGACCCTGCTGAATGTTTTAAACGGAAATCTGAAACCAAGGCGGGGCAGCATTAAGATCAATGGTTACGATATACACGAACAGAAGGAATTATTGAAAGGTGTTATCGGTTATGTGTCGCAGGACGACTTACTCATTAAAGAGCTTACCGTTTATCAAAATCTTTATTACAATGCGAAGCTCTGTTTCAGTGATTATACCGATGAGGAAATAAAACAGACTGTTGAACTGGCGCTTGTCGATTTTGATCTGGTTGAAGCCCGCGATCTGAATGTAGGCGATGCTTTTGTAACTATTTTGAGCGGAGGGCAACGGAAGCGACTGAATATTGCACTGGAGCTCATACGTGAACCGTCCATCCTTTTTGTAGATGAACCAAATTCGGGTCTCTCCTCCGCCGATTCCGAAAAAGTAATAACCCTCCTGAAACGACAGGCACTAAAAGGTAAACTGGTAATTACCAACATTCACCAGCCATCATCCGACGTTTTTAAAATGTTTGATAAGTTGCTTGTCATGGACCAGGGCGGCCGTATCATTTATTACGGGCATCCGATAAATGCCATTACTTATTTCAAACGGGCATCTAAGTATGCCGATGCAGAAGAGAGCGAATGCCTGAATTGCGGTAACATTAATACGGATGTTATTTTACGTATTGTTGAGTCGCGGATCGTAGATGCCAACGGCCGGCTTACCCGAAAACGGAAAACATCCCCCGAAGAGTGGTATAAACGATATATCGAGAATATTGACGTAAAGGTCAAGCAAACTGTCCGCGAACACGATTCGTCCATTCCCAAAAACAATTTTAAGATTCCGGATCATTTCAGGCAGTTTAAGATATTCCTTCAGCGCGATTTACTTGCCAAGTTTCATAACAAACAATACCTGTTTATCAGTGCCATCGAGGCTCCGTTACTGGCTTTTTTACTGGCATTCTTTACCAAGAAATTTACATACGTTGATGGAATTCCACGATATATATTTGGCGAGAACATCAACCTTCCGGCATATCTTTTCATGTCTGTCATTGTTGGCTTGTTTCTTGGAATGGTGATCAGTGCCGAAGAAATATTCAGGGACCGGAAAATCCTGAAACGTGAAAAATTTCTGAATTTAAGCAGGTCCAGTTACCTGTTCTCCAAAATAACCATCCTGTTTAGTATATCTGCCATTCAGATGCTGATATTTGTACTCATCGGCAACGCCATGCTCGAGATCCGGGGAATGGCATTTCATTACTGGCTTATCTTATTTACTGCTTCATGCTGGGCTAATATGCTCGGACTTATTATTTCTGCCGGTTTGAATTCGGTAGTTACCATTTACATACTGATTCCGTTATTCCTGGTTCCTCAATTGCTTTTCAGCGGAGTGGTTGTTGAATTCGACAAGATGCATAATAAAATAGCCTCTGAAAAGAATGTTCCGGTGATCGGCGATATCATGACTTCCCGCTGGGTTTATGAGGGACTTATGGTTACTCAGTTTAAAGATAACCGGTTCGAGTCGCAGTTTTATAATTCCGAAAAAGAGTTAAAGAATGCGATTTATTACAAGTCTTACTGTTTGCCTTATTTATTTAAGTTGAGCACTGACTGCGAAGATCTGCAGCATACGGGTGCCGATTCATCAAAGCTTGCACAAAACCTTTTGATTATTAAGAACGAAATACGCAAAATTTCCAGGAATTTAAACTGGCTGGTGCCTAGGTTTGCCGACAGTCTAAAGGTTCCTTATTATAATCAGAAGCTTGTTCTTTCTTTTACAAATTTTCTTACCAGGGCCAATCAGCATTACATGATACAATATAATACTGCCGCCTCAAAACGTGATGATTTATATAATTACTGGACCAGACGGTTAGG
>DATBXH010001009.1:0-2226 GCA_036514375.1 Bacteroidales bacterium
AGATCAGCATCGGCAGTACCGGCATTGGGGTGCAAGTTGTATACATCAATATAAACCCCTTCAGCAATTCGCATACGGAGCCATGTAAAACCTTTCGGCGTCAGGCAATCCGTTCCATTGCAGCTACTCCATTGTACCCTGTCAATATCGTCAGAGAAAGGAAAATTCGACATGGTATTTAATCCGGAACCGATACCTGCGCCGCCACTTGTAGCAGTCCGGTACGGATGTGTATCGTTTGCATATAAAGCTGCATGATAATTAAAATCTTCCTGCACATTTACAATATCATAATTACTAACCTTCTGGCCGATAATCGGGGTATAGGCAGCCCTGTCGGAAGCACTGGAAAGTGCCTGCGGAAGTCCGGCCACATTATAGGAGAGTACGGTAAAACTACCGCTGCCTGAAATAATGGAAGCCTTAAGATTCGACTTCGTAGAATTCGCATCGGATAATCCTGTTTTTTCATCATAAGTTTTGCTACAGCCACCAAGGTAAATTGCTATGGCCAGGAGCATTAAAAGTTTAATATTTTTCATAAAGTATATATTAAAATGTAAAATCAATGGATATTTTATTCGTTGGAATTGTCCATGGGTATTTTTAACTAGAGCCACTTGTCGTCTTTCATGGCAATTAAATAATGGCCGGTACCTGATTTTAACCTAAAGGCGGGGTGTTAACAGAAAAACATCCCAACCTTTAGGGGAAAAGTAAACAGAAAAATAAACATAATAATGAAATTCTTTCTTTAGTACCCGGGGTTCTGTGTAAGCTTGGGATTTACAGACAGAGCACTTGTCGGTATGGGGAAAATACGGCGGTATATTTCCGTATTCGTCTTAAATCCCCATGAACCTTCATATTTGCCAAATCGTATCATATCGTTCCTGTGCCATGTTTCCCAGGTAAACTCACGGCTTCTTTCGTTATAGATGGAATCGAGCGTAACATTATTCCAGGCTGCAGAGGTGGAACGCTGGGCCCGAAGTTTATTCACCAATGAAAGTGCGGTTTCGCCATTCGTAGGAACTCCTCCCCTAAGAATGGCTTCAGCCTTCATCAGGATAATATCGGAATACCGGAAAACAGGAACATCATTGTTCTGGTTTCTGCTGGTGGATGACTTATCCGGGTAAAATTTGATATTACGGTAACCCATATTCCAGGCAATTTCATCATTACCACAGTCAAATGCATTTGGATCCTGACGGAGAATAATATCAGGAGTAAGATTGACCTGATATGTATAGGAATTCCCACCATCCGATCCGGAATAAAACTGGTTGTACCCCTTTAGCGTTGTCTTCACCGTGACAGGAGTAACGCCATCGCTCATGTATTGCAGGCCTGTAAGCCATTGTTTATTTCGCACGTCGTTAGGATCATTGAAATAAGCATAAAACTCAGGTAAGGTGCTTTCCGGTCCACTTGGTTTAAATGCAAGGCTGAATTTTGCCTGCTCGGAACGGGGGACATCGTAACGGCCATGATACATATAACCATTCGTGCCGGACAGAGCAGCTGCGGCTGGGTCGTAAGGTATGACGAAAATAAATTCCTTCATTTGCGGCCCGTTATCCGGATAAAACATCTGAAGATAGCTATTGGCAGGCTCAATGGCAAAACTGCCCGAGCTTATAATATTATCACAGGCTGTAATACAATCATCATAACGGGCTGTCCCTGTATAATATTCCGCATTCAGATACATTTTGGCCAGTAAGGCATATGCTGCATATTTGGTAGGCCTTCCATAGGTTAATATACCAGTTGTGGCACTCAGGTAAGGCAAACAGCTTTTGATTTCTTTCTCAATAAAATTAAATACTGTGATGCGGTCAACATTTGCATGGGGGTTAAAATCTCCATAAACAGTATCGATCGGCACTCTGCCATAAAGATCCATCATCATAAAATATGCAAAGGCTCTCACCATTTTTAACTCTGCCAGATTTGTCTCTTTAGCAGCACCTGCCTGCTCATTGGTTCCCAATATCGAAAGCGCCTGGTTATCTACCCCAATAATCTGAGCCAGCCAGTTCCAGCAGGAGTTTGTCCAGGGATGGTCCTTCGTCCATGAATGATAATGGAGCATAGAATAGTTCTGATTATCGTACCAGTTACCTCCTCTGGCCGGAAGAATTGCTTCATCCGTACTCAGTGTCTGCATAAAAAAATAATCCAGTGAGAAATTTCCCCTTAATGCAGCATAAACCGAAC
>DATBXH010001010.1:0-4730 GCA_036514375.1 Bacteroidales bacterium
TATTTTTTAAAGTGTCTGTCAAAATAGGACCTTGTTGAGAATATACTGTAATCGAGGGAAATAGGAGTAAGATGAAAGCTAATTTTTTCATGTTTTACCGGTTTGAAAAGTAAAAAAGGGCTATCTTACGACATTTTTTTAGAACATTGATCCTTTTATTGTTAAATAATGTTAATTAACCTAAGTTTTTACAATTTTTGTCAAATATTTTGCAAAAATGATATTTTCGATTAGATTTGCCGGAACCTTTAATAAATGTAACATAATCAAATACAAAGACAGTCATGGCGAAAGTAAAGTACCGCTTTAACCCTGAGTCGCTTAGCTTTGATAAGGTTAGGACAAGTTTTAAGATTTGGATCGTTAAGGCGTTTACGTTTTTTACGGCAAGTATTGTTATTTCGATTATTTACTATGTCATTTTTTCATATTTTTTCGATTCGCCGAAGGAAAAATCATTAATCAGAGTCAATAAGGAAACGGAACTGCAGTATGAGATTGCCTTGAAAAGGATTGATGAAATGTCGCATGTTCTGGACGATATGCAGCAGCGTGACGATAATCTTTACAGGGTTATATTTGAAGCAGAACCTATTCCTAAATCTATTCGCGAAGCCGGATTTGGTGGTGTAAACCGATATGAAGATATTGAAAAAGCCACAAACAACAAATTGGTTGTTGAAACTTCCAAGCGATTGGATATTATATCAAAACGGATGATTATCCAGTCCAAATCATACGATGAATTGATTGAAAAGGCGCTTAACAAGGAAGAAATGTTAAAATGTCTTCCGGGAATTCAGCCGGTTTCGAACAAAAACCTTGAACGGACTTCTTCAGGATGGGGTTGGCGAATTCATCCATTATATAAAATACGGCAATTTCATTCGGGACAGGATTTTGCGGCTCCTATTGGAACTGAAGTATATGCAACCGGAGATGGTATTGTAGAAAAAACGGAATCTTCTCAGTATAGCGGCTATGGTAATTGTATTGTTATTGACCATGGTTTTGGTTATAAAACGCGGTACGCACATCTTTCGCGATTTAATGTGAAGGTGGGACAAAAAGTAAAGCGTGGGAGTCTGATTGGCTTTGTTGGAAACACTGGTTTTTCGACCGGTCCGCATTTGCATTATGAGGTGGAAAAAAACGGTGAAAAGGTGAATCCTGTTAATTTCTTTTACAACGATCTTACAGCTGATCAATTTGATCAGATCATAAAAATATCGAATAACGCGGGTCAAACTTTGGACTAGTTATTTCATTTTTTTTAAGGTACATACTGCTAACCAATCTTTTTTTGACGGGGGCCCTGCTCCCGTTAATTTTTTAACTTTTTTTGGAATTTATATTTTCGGGTCAATCGGCCCTGATTTGAAAAAAGTATTATTTTAGCACGCTAATATTAATGGCCACCTAATGAGCAAAGATTGGAATAAAGTAAAAAAAATAGGACTCACCACTACAATTGCCTTTGTTATAGCCAATATGATCGGTACCGGTGTTTTTACTTCGTTAGGCTTTCAGGTAGCAGGAATACCAAACTCTATTGTCATTCTGGTTTTATGGATTGTTGGCGGAATCATCGCCTTATGTGGCTCTCTTGTTTACAGTGAGCTGGGAGCAGCAATGCCTCGTTCCGGAGGCGAATATCATTATTTAGGTCAAATTTATCATCCGTGGATCGGGTTTCTTTCCGGTTGGGTTTCTATTACGGTTGGGTTCGCTGCGCCTGTTGCACTGGCCTGTATGGCTTTAGGCAAATACGTCAATGGAGTAATACCCGGAATCTCGCCTGAGGCGATCGCCATTGGTGTTATCCTGGCCATTACCTTTGTTCATACGTATGATATCCGTTTTGGAGGTAATTTCCAGAATATATTTACCTCCTTTAAAATTATACTGATACTTATTTTCATTATTTGCGGATTTACGCTTACACCTAAATTACAGGATCTTTCGGTTCATTTCGAAACGTTCTCATGGAAGGATTTTCTGAAACCTGAAATAGCAGTTGCTTTGGTCTATGTTTCTTATGCCTTTTCCGGGTGGAATGCTTCGGCATATATAGCCAGTGAAATAAAAGAGCCGCAACGAACTATACCAAAATCGTTGTTTATAAGTACCACCATAGTAACGATTCTTTATTTTTTGCTTAATCTTACTTTTCTGCTTACCTCACCTGCAGCAGAAATTGCCAATAAAGAACAAGTCGGCCTGATTTCTGCCATTCATATTTTTGGTCAGGTTGGCGGAAATATCATGGGGATGTTGATTTCGGTTTTACTGATATCCACCATCAGTTCTATGATTTTTGTAGGCCCGAGAGTTTCGCAGGTAATGGGTGAGGATTTGAAGTTGTTTCATTTTTTAGCTTATAAATCAAAGAAGCATCAAACGCCAATGTATGCTATTCTTTTGCAATCCGGCATTAGTATCCTTCTAATTTTGACCTCATCATTCGAAAGTGTAATGACATATGCCGGGTTTACGCTTAGTTTTTTTACCTTTTTAGCGGTGTTGGGTGTTTTTATACATCGTGTCAAATTTAAAGATGCGGAAAGACCTTATAAAACTTGGGGTTACCCGGTTGTTCCTGCTATATATATATTGGTAATTGTTTGGATTCTGGTATTTACATTTAAAGGTAAACCATTGGAATCGTCACTGGGCCTAATAACTGTAATGTCAGGTTCAATTTTTTATATTTTTAACTGGTACTTTGAGAAAAAGGTCCGTATAATGAAAGCCAATTAATTAATTAATATATGAAAGTGAAGATTGTAAGCCTTGTTATCCTCAGTATCCTGTCTTTTAATGTTAGTAAAGGGTTTCCGGGCAAAAAACATGTTATCGGAGCCAGCCTTTCAGGGTTGACTGTAAAGGACAACGAACAAAAGAGAATTAAGCACCTGAATGATGTAGCAAATTTTATTGCAGGTATTCCGGGAGACACGACCAGTGAATTTTATCAGTTATGCCAATCAGCCGATTGGAAGGCTTATAGTGCTGAAGAGAAAAATGCCTGGGACAATTTTAAAAGTGTTTCCGACCAGGCAACTGCCTGGCGTACATCTGAGTTACCTAAAGCCGGAGAGCCCTTCCGGACTTTGTTTTATCCGTTCGGAGGCCCTGATTATCTGTTCGCCAATATATTTTTCCCCAATGCTCATGATTATATTATGATTGGGCTGGAAAGTCCGGGTTCGGTACCGCAATTTGACGCTGCGGCAAGGAAAGATATGAAGAAAGTCCTGGGCCTTTATAAGGATGCTATTGCTGATGTTATACAACTTAGCTTTTTCAGAACAAACGATATGAAGGTTGAATTGACAACCAAAGCTATTGATGGTACCACACCTATTATCATGTTGTTTCTGGCCCGTTCGGGTAAACAGATTGTTGATGTGCAACCTATGACCCTTGACAGTGAAGGTAAATTAACGTATTGCGACGGTAAAACCAAACACAATGCTGTTGAATTAAAATTCCGCAATCCTGGGGACACTATGATAAGGCATATTTATTATTTGTCAACAAATTTGGCAGACCCTGCTTTAAAAGAGAACAAACCTTTTTATAAGTTTTTGGAAAATATAGACGATAATTCCATATCGTATATCAAATCTGCTACTTATTTAATGCATAAAACATATTTTTCAATTATAAGAAATACTGTTTTAAATAAATCGACCATGATTCTTCAGGATGATTCCGGTATTGCCTATAAATTTTTTGACAAGGACAAATGGGACATCAGTCTATATGGTACTTACGAAAAACCTATCAGTCTATTTAAGGATTTTTACGAACCCGATTTATTTGAAGCTTTTAAGAAAAGTGCTAAGCCTTTAAATTACAGAATAGGCTATAGTAAAAAATCAGCTTTGCTTCTTGCTGTTAAAAAACAGAAATAAATTTTGGCAGTCTATATTCATTTCGTTTGGTAGTCTATTTAAGTAGTAATCCTTGTAAATCAGAGATATAGTTTGGTTTAATATGCTGTTTTTTCAACTATAACAATTTGTGAATTAATAAATAGCATTTAATTGTTAATGTTTTTTTTTGAAAATTTGGGAAAAACTTTTTATTATTACGCAATAAACTAAATAACAGACACTACTTATTGAATACTGAACCTAACAAAACATTTTTATGAGATTAAAGCCGACCCTACAACTGATTTTACTGATATGCATGATGAGTATATCAGGTCTTTTGCACGCTCAGGATACCATTAAAAACGAACAACTTCCTAATGATTCCCTTACTCCGGCAGAAATGCAGGAAGAATCATTTCAGAGTTTTCTGGATACCTTGTATAATTCGGAAATCGATACAACAGGTTGGGATACCCGGATGATTAACAACGAGAGTTTTGATCCGGCCAAAATGCAGGATTCTGTCTGCATGGTACTTATTGATTCTTTACAGCATATGCACTTTGTCCCTCCTTTTAAAAATTATGTTACTTGCGGCTTTGGCCCAAGACGACGAATTTTTCATTTCGGAACAGATATCAAACTTCAAACCGGGGACTCTGTGCGTGCTGCATTCGACGGAATAGTCCGGCTAACCAAGTACGACAGGAGAGGATACGGAAATGCAATTGTTATTCGTCATGCAGATGGCATTGAAACTATTTACGGGCATCTTTCCAAAGTTTTGGTAGAGCATAACCAACGGGTTAAAGCCGGAGATTTGATTGGACTTGGCGGGAATACAGG
>DATBXH010001011.1:0-2181 GCA_036514375.1 Bacteroidales bacterium
TTCAACACCGGAAGTAATATTGAGCAAGATACTCTTGGCCCCAGTAATATCGTTGTTATTTAACAATGGTGAATTAAGTGCCTGCTGAATAGCTTTAAGTGCGCGGCTTTCTCCTTCAGCAATGCCTGATCCCATAATCGCAACACCACTGTTTGCCATAACAGTTTGTACATCGGCAAAATCCACATTAATATAGCCATGTACCGTAATAATTTCAGCAATACCTTTGGCCGCCATGGCTAAAACGTTATCCGCCATGGAAAATGCCTGGGAAAGTTTAAGATTACCGAACATCTCACGGAGCTTCTCATTATTGATGATCAACAGTGAATCAACATTCTCCTTCAGTTCGTTAATCCCTTGTATGGCCTGCTGCAAACGCTGATGTCCTTCGAAACGGAATGGTAACGTGACGATAGCAACAGTGAGTAAACCCATCTCCTTGGCAGCTTTGGCTATTACAGGAGCTGCACCGGTACCAGTACCACCACCCATTCCGGCAGTAATAAATACCATTTTGGTATTCTTTGACAGCACATCAAGCACATCGTTTATGTTCTCAATGGCTGCCTGGCGACCAATTTCAGGCTTGTTGCCGGCGCCACGACCTTCGGTAAGCGATGCACCCAGTTGAATCTTCACCCCAACAGGACTACTTTCCAAAGCTTGCGCGTCGGTATTACAGACCATGAAATTCACGTCTTTAATTCCCTGGCGAAACATATAATTCACCGCGTTGTTACCACCTCCGCCAACACCCACCACCTTAATAATGGATGACCTATCGACGGGTAAATCAAAGTTTATCAGCTCCTCGGCCATAACTTATTGTTTTAAGGTTTTGATATGTTACAAACAATAAGCTGCAAATATGATCCTCATTGCAGTTTATTGTTTTTACATTTTACTTCCATTCTCGTCGAAGATTTCCGTTAAGGTTTTCTTCAACTTATCGATCACGTTGCTTTTTGGTTTATCACCTTCAGGCTCCTTCTTCTTTGCAGTCGTTTTCTTTGTTTCAGATTCCTGCGGAACTTCCGGTTGTTTTTCAGGTTGAAGATCAGGAATGTCCTCCATAAGTGCACCCTCTTCCCATTTCGAATCCATGAACTCATAACCTTTCATCAGCAATCCAACACTTGTTGCAAACATAGGCTGATTAATATCATCGGCCACATTGCCTGCCAAATGAGCATTCGGATAACCTATGCGAACATCCATGCCCGTGCGAAACCTGAATAGTTGTGGTAAATGACGCAACATAGCCCCTCCACCTGTAATGACAATACCTGCACTCAACTTGTCCATACATTCGGAGTTTTCGATTTCAAACATCACTGCATCGATAATTTCTTCCATCCTTGACTGGATAATGTATGCTAAGCTTTTGAAAGAAATTTCCTTGGAATCGCGACCGGAGATTCCAGGGATAATCACAACTTTATCTTCCTCAGCCAAATCACCTAAAGCAGAACCGAACTTAATCTTTAGTTCTTCGGCCTGTCTTTCGAGAATAGAACAGCCTTCTTTGATATCTTTAGTCACTACGTTGCCACCAAACGGAATTACAGCAGTATGTCGGATAACCCCCTCATGATACACTGCAATATCGGTAGTGCCACCACCAATGTCAACCAAAGCGACACCAGCTTCCATCTCATCTTCAGTAAGGACAGCAGCTGAAGATGCCAATGGCTCAAGCATTACATCCTGAACGCGCAGACCAACGCGGTTTACACACTTTTCAATATTTTTAATAGAAGAAATCTGACCTATGACAATGTGAAAATTAGCCTCAAGCCTCTTACCTGACATACCTACAGGATTGCGAACCCCTGTTTCGCTGTCAACTATAAAATTCTGCGGCAACACGTGAATAATTTCTTCGCCGATATCGATAGGTATTTTATGAGCGTCCTCGATAAGGCGTTTTACATCATCATTGGTAATCTCGTCATCGTAAGAATCACGATTTATATATCCACGGTTTTTAATGCTTTTAATGTGTTGTCCCGCAATACCAACAAATACCTCCGAAAGCTTCTGTCCTGTTTTTTGCTGAACTTCGTTAACAACGGTCTGGATGGCCATTACCGTTTCGTCGATGTTAAGCACAACTCCACGTTTAACACCTTTAGAGACAGCTTTGCTGATGCCAACGATTTCCATCTTGTGGTTAGG
>DATBXH010001012.1:0-2448 GCA_036514375.1 Bacteroidales bacterium
CACAGATACTTCATTGATGAAAGTAGGAGTTTCATTTACCAGTGAAGAAGGTGCTTCTGAAAACCTGAAGGCCGAAATGCCAGGCTGGAATTTTGATCAGGTGAAGAATAATGCGATGGAACAATGGAACCAAATGCTTTCCAGGATCTTGGTGGAAGGCGGGAGTGAACAGCAACAGCGGCGGTTTTATACCGATTTGTGGCACGCCATTCAGGGGCGTCGAATGCTCAACGATGCCGACGGAAAATATGCAGATTGTATCGGGTCGGAGAAAATAATTCGTCAACTGCCTTTGAATGAGAACGGGCGGCCTAATTTCAATATGTATAATTCCGATGCTTTCTGGGGAGCTCAATGGACATTAAATACATTGTGGCAATTGGTATATCCTGAAGTTGCCGAAGAGTTTTGCAATTCCTTTATCGAATATTATAAAAACGGCGGATTGATTCCTCGTGGTCCTTCAGGAGGGAATTATACCTTCGTCATGACAGGAGCATCCAGTACTCCTTTTTTCGTTGGTGCATGGCAGAAAGGAATTCGAGGTTTTGATATTAACCTGGCTTACGAAGGTCTGAAGAAGAATCACATGCCCGGAGGTCTGATGGGTAAAGCTGGATACGAACATAAGACAGCCAAAGGGGGCGGTCTCGAATATTATATAAATAACGGGTACGTCCCTTACCCTTTATCTGATACTATCTATGGCATGCACCAGGATGGGGCAGCTATAACTCTTGAGGATGCATACCAGGACTGGTGTCTGGCACAGTTAGCCAAATCGCTAGGCAAAGATGACGATTATCGGTATTTCATGAAACGTTCGGATAATTTTAAGAATGTATATAATGCATCCGAAAGGTTTATGGTACCCAGGGATAAGAGTGGGAACTGGCAGTCACCATTCGATCCGCTTGTCAGCAATAAGGGTTTTGAAGAAGCCAACAGTGCTCAGTATACCTGGTTTGTACCACATAATCTGCAAGCGTTGTTTTCGTTGATGGGAGGGAATGACTCTGCAATTTTCCGGTTAAACCGGCAATTTGAATTAACCCAAGCTTATCGTTTTTGTAACGAACACCCCGAGAATTTGGATAAAGGTGTATTGGAATTTCCCGGTCAGAAAAATAATGCACCCTTAAGGAAATTTATCAACGATCAGCGCACATGGATAAATTATTCCAACCAGCCGAGTACCGAAATGGCCTTTATTTTCAACTATGCAGGGGCGCCATGGTTGACTCAATACTGGAGCAGAATGGTAGTGGACAGTGCCTACAGTAAATTGACACCTTATTATGGTTACAACGGTGACGAAGACCAGGGATTGATGGGATCATTAAGTGTTCTTATGAAAATCGGGCTGTTCCAGATGACTGGGGGATGCGAGGAAAATCCAAAATACGAAATTGGCAGTCCTCTGTTTGATCAGGTAACTATTTCTTTACAGCCCAAATATTATAGAGCAAAAACACTTGTCATAAAAACCAAAAATAATAGTCCAGATTCTCCCTATATCCAAAAGATTCTTCAGAATGGAAAGCCATTGCATCAATTCTATTTCAACCAATCGGACATCAATGAAGGAGCCACTTTAATCTTGGAAATGGGAAAGGAACCGGTTAAAAATCAGCCCTAATATTTATTCAAGTGTTGGTTATCTCTAAAGTAAGCTACTGAAGCACTGTAAGCACTTTCATGGCCCTCTTATTTCATTGAATTCTTCAAACCTTTAATATTCTGCTTCATCGCTTTTGCTCTCAGGATATTTATCATACATTTTTATTTTTGAAAGCTTTTTTTACGTAATAAACCCAAAGTAAACATATACGATATATTCGCTTTGGGTTCAAAATACGTTTACAGTATTTCTTAAGCTTGCTTAGCTTTTAGAGCACATAACAGCAAGTAAACCAAAGCTATCAGTAAAACAAGAAGGCCACCTGCCTGCGATTTAACTGCGTCTGAAGTAATACCCATAATCACAGGAAGGATAGCTCCACCTGCAACGCCCATGATCATTAACCCTGAAATTTCATTGGCCCGCTCGGGTTTACGCTGCAAGGCTAAGGAGAATATGATCGAGAATACGTTTGCAACAGATAGTCCCAGGATAAATACCATGGCAAGAATAGTCCACAGGCTTGTTAGCGCTAACATGGATGCCATAGCAGCCAGGGCAATCACAATGCTGATTATGAAAAATTTTCGTCCGGATATTTTAACCAGAAGGATGGCTCCGGCGAATGTTCCGATGGTTCGTGCCATAAAATAAAGACTAGTGCCAAAACCAGCTTTTTCGAGAGGAAGCTGGCAACGTTCCATTAAAAACTTGGGGACAGTTGTATTTAAGCCAACATCCACCCCAACTACAAAAAGGATTCCGAGAAAAAGCGATAGGATTGTTTTGTCGGTAAGAAGTTTAAAGCATTCGGCAAACGATGAGGT
>DATBXH010001013.1:0-3347 GCA_036514375.1 Bacteroidales bacterium
AACCGCCAAGACCTTCCATAATCTTCTTCAGGAATTTTAATGCTTTGGGATAGGGCATCTTCTCGACGCCAACCACCAGTTTCGATTTGTGGTATTTCTGAATTTGTTTTCCGGTATCTATTTGCAAGGCGGTATTATAACTGTCGAAATAGAACCCCGGTGATTTCATCCATTGCGCGGTTGCAGTTATGGGTTCCTGTTCATTGTATTTTTTGTACGTATAAGATCCCAAAACAAACCGCGACGCGGGATAACGATGAATAAAATTCCGGATAACCGGTATGGAATAGTTGTCATTCATGGCGTTTTCCCAAACATTATCATCAATAGCCACTTCGGGAGCAACAAAATAACTGAAAGAAGTTTTTGCTGCCGAATCTGCCAGATGTATCAGGTTTGTGCAAAGCTGAACTGCCCTGATGGAATTGTCGTACGGATTAATATCGGGCTGTATAACAAGAACATTCACAGGATCGTTTTTTTCTTTGTATGCATCGTATCTTGCCAAAGAGATGATCATGGGTATCACCAGGATAAGCACGGTCATTGCCAGAGGAACAGATAAGCTTCGAAACTTATTCCGGTTCTGAACTCTTCGGATTAAATCAAAGAGCAGGAGGTTTAAAATAAGTACCCAGGCCGTTCCTCCCAAAGTACCTGTAAATTCATACCATTGTATAAGTTTGATGTTATGTGCAAAGCCGTTGCCTAAGTTTAGCCAGGGCCACGAAATTTCGGTATTCAGATAGAAATATTCGAAGGCTGTCCAATAACATACGAAAGCAATGACCCCAAACATGTTTCCGGCAATTTTACGTGTGATGTGATAAAGACTGAATACAACCGCCATAAGGAAGGTGTTGATCAGGATTGCTGCGCAGGCCCCGGCTAGGGATGCATTTACGATCCACCATGTAGCACCTGTGTTCCAGGTTAAAAAGCTTAATGACGCATAAAGAAAAACAAGCCGGTTTGATTTTTCAGGAACATTCAGCAATAAAAATTCTTCGGCCATTAGCAAAGGAACCAGGGCTATACCAAGGATTAATCCTGAAAAATGTTCGTAAAAGGGAAGGGCTAGCATGATACCGCTAAAAATGGCATGAATTATGAGGCGTTTATGATACATTTCGTACAATTGATTTGAGATGCCGATAAAATTAGGTTAAAAAACTTGAATTCTTTAACATAGAAGAAGGGGCACATATAAAATCATTTATGAATTGTTATATTTGAAGTTTTAAAAGAGTTTTGAATGTCGTTTTGGTTATTGTTTAAAGGTATGCTAATGGGACTTTTGGTTTCTGCACCACTTGGGCCTGTCGGAGTTATTTGTATACAGCGTACCATAAACCGCGGAGTAAAATCCGGTTTTGTTTCAGGAGTTGCAGCTGCTTCTGCCGATACGGTGTACGCCATCATTGCCGTACTGGGGCTGGGTTTTATCATCGATTTTATAAAGGCCGAGAAGTACTGGATACAATTAGGGGGCGCATTATTAATTATTCTTTTCGCCATTAAAATATTTTACACCAATCCGGCAGTGGAAATTCGCAACAAACGGAATAAGAAGAGTAAACCGCTGGAAGAATTCCTTTCCATATTTTTCGTAACCTTATCAAACCCGGCAGTTTTCTTTGCATTTATAGCTTTTTTTGCATGGTTTAACGTGGTAAGCGAGGAAGCGAGTATTGTTTCCGGATTGATCCTGATTGGCGGAATCTTTACCGGTGCCACCATGTGGTGGTATACCCTTAGTGCTGTTATCAACAAGTACAGGAGAAAGATCAGGCTAAAAAATATATGGTGGTTAAATAAGATAATGGGTATTATCGTATTTATCTGTGGGGTTATTACAATAATTGAGCTCTATTTTTAATTCACCGGCTGTTTTCCGGCTTTTTATTTACATACTCATTGCAGCATACGTCTGATATTCGGGTTTATATGGCGAGAAAGTCAAAAGTAATCTGCTGTTAACCAGCGAAGCGAGCTTCACCTCTTCCTGTCCTTCAATTTTAAAGAAGTCTCTTTTTCCTAACATGGCATTACCTACTTCAATAAAGCCATCCAACACATATCCGGAAATTACCATATCCTCCGGACAATGAACGACGTGAAATCCTGCATTAAATTCATCGATTTGCACAGTAACATCTTTTGAATTCAGTTGCATCGGAGCATCTTTTCCTCCCAGCAATTTGCTGATTTTCCCTTCCTCCTGAACCGAAGGAAATGCATTGCTTTTAAAGGAGAATACTTCGGCATCGCGCCGCCGGTAATGGTCAAAGTCTGGATCAAACCATATCTGGAGAACTTCGGAATGCGGGTAAAGTTTCTCGGAATGACGAAGTCCTTTACCGGCCTTGATAAGCTCAAAATCTCCTTCGTTTAGTAAAACTGACCGGTTTTGTTCTTTATGATGGATCTCGTATGAGCCTTTAAGTACATACGTCAGTATTTCGAAGCCTAACAACGAATGTTCGGGTATGATGCAACCATAATCTGAGGAAATATGGGACCAGTAAAAAAGACTGGAGTATGGCCTGACAGGTCCTTTTTCCTGGGGATATCCCAATACTTTTTGTTCCTTAATAGCTCCGCTATAAGCTTCTTTGATCAATTGATCCTTACTGAAAATAATTTTTGTTGGCATGGCTATGGTAATTTTTCTGTTCATAGAAATTTACAAAAAATATTGATAGAATTTGTCGTTATTTAGGTTTTTTACACGAAAAACAAGTGATTAATTTCTAATAATTTATATGGAATATATATCTACTATTAAACCGGGGCAGTTGTATTTTAAAAACGCAGGATCATTTGGAAGAGATGAAAAAATAGGTCCGGTA
Organism: Bacteroidales bacterium; assembly: GCA_036514375.1. Classification (GTDB taxonomy): domain Bacteria; phylum Bacteroidota; class Bacteroidia; order Bacteroidales; family JAAUTT01; genus JAAUTT01. Next base: position 2,853 of record DATBXH010001013.1, read on the forward strand.
ACCTGTTTAAAATACGTTCAGATGGGTTGTTTGACCCATTGATTTTTTAGGAAATGAAAAATGTGATGATACCCCGCCTTTTTTAATTCGTAACGAGCTTCATCAAAAAGAAGTGAAATTTCGTGTGGCCGGTGAGCATCCGAATTAATCATGACTGCGATGTTCCGCTTTGCCATTTCGGTTAAAACCCATTTTCCCGGATAAAAGTCATTCTCGTTGCGTTTGTAAACACCCCTGGTATTTATTTCTACGATACAACCGGCAGAGGCAATCTCATCCAGCGTTAACAAGAGTTCGCTACGGTAAACCGGATCGGTTTCGGGGATAAAGCAATCCGGCCGGTATTGCATTTTTATTTTATCCAGGTGACCTATCACAGGAGGATTCATCTCTTTTATCATAAGCCGCGTATACGAGAAGTATTTGCGAACAAGGGCATGGGAATCGCCATTGAAGATTTCAACCCAGCCTTTGCGAAATTCTTCATGGGAGCCG
>DATBXH010001014.1:0-14648 GCA_036514375.1 Bacteroidales bacterium
ATTAAAAAAGATAATTATTTTTGCAGCCTCATAAAAACTAATTAAGAAAGAAAAAATGGCAAACCATCCATCTGCAGAAAAGAGAATCAGACAGAACGAAAGTCAAAGACTGGAGAACAGATATTATGCCAGGACAACCCGGAATGCAATTAAAAAACTAAGGCAAATAACTGCAAAGGCCGAAGCTGTGAAACTGTATCCTGAAGTTGCTTCGATGCTCGACAAGCTGGCTAAGAAAAACGTAATTCACAAAAACAAAGCAGCAAACCTTAAGTCTGCACTTGCTAAACACGTGAATGCATTAGCATAAACTGATCATATCGATATAAGATATAGCAGGCCTCTCCGTTTGGGGGGGCTTTTTTGTTTTTAATACATACAAAAGCGCAAGTTTATTTTGATAAAGACAAACTTGCCAAAAACATAAGTTTGATGAGAGAGAAACTTTGTTTGAACGAATATCATTGAGCTTAGTCCGGAGACTAAGCTCAGCGCTCCGGTTTCAATAGCAATGTAAAATGCCTGGCTTAGTCTCCGGACTGAGCCTCCATAAGGTCATTCCACAACAACCTTATATTCCAACATCTTTTTAAATTACCTTCTTCTTAGTTTATGTTTCAACCACCACGGAAAGATAATTACTCCAACGATCAGGTATGGATAATAGCTCACCAGTCGCCATAACAGCGCAAGCACAGTGGCAAACGAATGTTGCAGGTCGGCACCAACCAGGATAAAATCATTCAGGTAGTGCATAAAAATAGCTTCGGCCACACCACTGCCTCCCGGAGTAGGGCTCAGCAAAAGCATATTCTGCATTACCAGTTGCCTGGCGAACAAAAGAAAATGGTCCGAAACGGTAAAAAAGGCAAGTATGAGGGCATTGGCAACAAGATAGCGGGCCGACCATGAAAAGAAAGTAGCTCCAAATGCCTTCAACCAGAACCAGAAATTTTGTTTCCGAAGTTCCCTGGAACTGGTAATGATATCGGTACCCGTGATGTGGGCATCGTAACGGAATTTTCTTAAAAAGGGAAGCTTAAAAACGCCCAGCAACAGCCATTTTAGACCACGGGGATTTACAAAAAGTCCGTATCCCAGCACAATGATATAAACAAATTTTAAGGAATAACCTATCACGGCAAACCACAGGAATTCGTTGGTCAGACTGATTGCTCCTCCGCCTGAAAGCACTCCAACCGAAAACAAGGTATGAACCTTGATGGTAAGCAACAGCAATGGAAACATGAGGACAAAGTACAGCTCATCCAGAAACGATGTGGCCATAACCACGGCTGTACTTCTGCCCAGATTGATCCCTTCCTTGTTCACATAAATCATGGCTACGGTTGTTCCGCCCACAGCCGACGGCATCACGGCCGACGAAAATTCCCACAGCATGATGACGCGGAACGCCTGTTTCCAGCTTAAATCCTTTTGCGTTAAAATACGGATACGCATCATATAACCAATATCGCGCATCATCATGAAAAGAAGAGCCAGAATCAGGTAAAAACACATCTGGGTGCTAAAGGTGAGGAGGCTGAAAGCCTTTGCATTGAAGTCCTTTTTGTAAAAAAAATAGGCAATGACGCCAAGCCCAATAAGTACCGGATATATGACCCTAACTCCCCGTAAACGTTTAAACGGATCCTGTTCCTTTTTTTTAGCCATTATTCAGAAAGCATTTACAAAAGATCAAAGATATATAAATTCCTTGCTTATGTTGTTCAAAAAATGGGGGGTAACGTATTAAAAGAAAGTTAAATTATACAAAGTTTCAATTTTAACCTGTTTGAAACAAAACCAATCCTTAAACTCCATACCTTTGACATTTTGAATTTTTATGAACCGAGCGGAATTTCTTAAATCAATAGGAGCAGGAGTGGCAGGATGGCTGGCATTTCCCTGGCTCGTTAAAGCACTGGAAACAGATCCTGAGTTGGCCAAAGAATTCTTTGGCGATTCGTTTCACTGGGGAGTTTCCACTGCCGCCTTTCAAACCGAGGGAGCCTGGAACATTGATGGAAAAGGTGAATCCATTTGGGACAGGTTCTCGCACCATCCTTCTCACATTAAGGATCATAGTAATGCTGACGTCGCCTGTGATTTCTATCATTTATATAAGGATGATTTGTCGCTCGTAAAAGCTCTTCATCTGAAGGACTTTCGCTTCTCTGTCGCCTGGACAAGATTGTTGCCCGATGGAACAGGCACAGTCAATCAGAAAGGAATCGATTTTTATAACCGGGTTATCGATAATTGCCTTTCGCTGGGTATTAAGCCCTGGGTTACCTTGTATCACTGGGATCTGCCACAAGCTCTAGAGGATAAGGGAGGCTGGACCAACCGCGACATACTCAACTGGTTTTCCGAGTATACCGACCTCTGCACCCGCAAGTTTGGCGACCGTGTGAATGACTGGATCGTGCTGAATGAACCTGCTGCTTTTACTACCTTTGGTTATTTAACGGGTATGCATGCACCTGGACACAGGGGTATTAATAAATTCATGGCCGCAGTTCATCATGCCACACTTTGCCAGGCGGAAGGCGGAAGGGTTATCCGGCGTAACCTTCCGCAGGCACATATAGGCACAGCCCTCTCGTGTTCTTATGTAGAACCTTACAAGCAAAACCCAAGGAACGAAAAGGCTGCCAAACGGATTGATGTGATGCTCAATCGCCTGTTTATTGAGCCAGCATTGGGTATGGGATATCCAGTAAACGATCTGCCTTTCCTGAAAAAGCTTGAAAAATTTTATCAGCCCGGTGATGAGGAAAGACTAAAGTTTGACTTCGATTTCATTGGTCTGCAGAATTATTTCCGGGTGATTGGCCATCCCGGTCTCATTCCGTTTATCTGGGCAAGCCAGAAAAAGCCGGATAAGGATACTACCGAACTCACCGAATTGGGATGGGAAGTGTGGCCTGAAGGGATATACCGGAGCATCATGCAGTTCTCCAAATATCCTATCAAAGAAATTGTTATTACCGAAAACGGTGCGGCTTATCATGACAAACTCTCCGCAGATACCGTACACGACAGCAAACGAGCACATTACTTTAAAGAATACTTGAAAAATGTGCTTCGTGCCAAAAAAGAAGGCGCCAAAGTTACCGGATACTTTGCCTGGACCCTGACCGACAACTTCGAATGGACCTTTGGCTACGGGCCTCGTTTCGGCCTCGTTTATAATGATTTCGCAACCCAGCACCGAACTATAAAGGATTCGGGGTTATGGTTCCGCGAGTTTTTGAAATAAGCCTGTGGTGCAGGGACGATCATCATTTGCATCGATGATTGAATGTTCTCTTTGTTTCCGGTTACAAGGGTAATTGCCCGTTTAATGGCATTTTACCCCCTAAATCCCCCGACGCGGGGGACTTTGAAGCTCCGAACTAAAGTTGTTACCTTATTCATTGGATTTAAGATAAAACTTAACTACGAAGCTTAAAAGTCCCCCAAATGGGGGATTTAGGGGGTAAGACAAGGGAATAGCAGGACACTATGAATTATTAATAATGAATATAAGCCATCATCTAAGAAATTACCGGTCATAAAAGGCTGAGTGGAGATATCATTTGATGACGTGATCCGGAGATTACGTTAAGCGTATTACTCCATACCTCAAAACGGAGTCCTCCGCAAAGTCTCCCGACAATACTTTTTTCCCGCGATCTCATAAAAAAGTCTCTGTAAACCTGTAACATAACCTTGTAAATCACCATCCTTCCGGAGTAAATACCCGCCGTTTCAATGTAAACATACATAGGAGCAATGTATATATACAATGCCTCAATGTAAACATACATTAAACCATTGTATATATACAATGAATCAATGTAAACATACTTTGAGCCAATGTAAACATACAACGGAGTAATGTATATATACATTGGAACGATGTATATATACAATAAAGCAATGTATATATACATTGAATCAATGTAAACATACAATGATTCATTGTAAACATACATTGGTCCAATGTAAATATACAATGCCGGTAACTCAATAAGAATGGGGGTTTCTATAATTAGAAAAAGTTCGAAGTAAATAATCTATAGTTTGATGTATATAAAAATTTTAAAAATTATAAATATTGGCACGATATTGGTAATGTAATTTGTGTTAATGGTCAAACCATTAACATTAAAATACTAATCAGTATGTTTAATTAAATCCGGACAAACAATGAAAGTAAATATCGTAATCAATTTTTCGAGGTATTCTGATGATGAGCTTGCCACAGTATCGTTACAGATTGTCGACTCCATGACGGAAAACAGTAATTTCCCCAATCCGGTTCCTTCCATCGGTCAGGTGGAAACTTCCCTCAGCGAATTTGTTACAGCCCTTACCGCTTGTGCAGACAGAGCCAAGAGTGCTACACTTAATAAAAAGATGAAAAGAGCGACTCTTGAAGGATTGCTAAAAGACCTGGGGGCCTATGTGCAATCCAATTGCCATAATGATTTGAACATCGCACTTAGCAGTGGTTTTAGAACCAGGAAAGAAAAAACACGCCATGGTATTCTGCCTAAGCCTGAGTATTTCAAGGTAGAACCTGGTCCGATACCGGGAAGCCTCAAGCTTTCGGTTGGCCGGGTGATGGGTGCATCAACCTATCTTTTCCAGTGGGCACTTGTTCCGGTTGACAGCCAAACCAAATGGGAGTTTCAGTTGGGTAAAACGCGTATGATTATAAAAGGGCTGATCCAGGGAAAGGAGTATGCATTCCGGGTGGCAGCCAAAGGCGCAGCCGATGAATTGGTTTTTTCGGATATTATTACGCATTTTGTGGCATAGGGGAGGTGCAAAGACGATCTATCTCTTAAATCCCACTATAGGGCAGGGCCGTTAAGTTCTGATATTTATTGACTAGCTGCGGCATTCATGCCGTAGAAGTGGACAATCCAAAGTCTTGGGGCTTTAGCCCCTTTAACCTATATAATCAGGGCTAAAGCCCTTGCTTCTACTTCTTCATTTTCACCGTCCTAAAGGACGGAGTTAGTCAAAGCCTGAATTGAACAATTAGAACTTAACAACCCTGCCCTAGAGGGGGATTTAGGAGGCAGCCCGGTGCCACGGATATTGAATATGCTTTGCTCGATGAAATAGACACGGATTACAAATCCGCGCCTGCCATACCCTCTCTACTCATCCTTCAGTGCTTCCACCGGGTTTGTGCGGGTGGTACGAACAACATGATATGACAACGTGATGAGCATGATGACGAAGATAATGGCCAGGGGTAGCAACATGTCCCACAGGGTGAGTCTCGTCCTGTATACATAACTACCAAGCCATTTATTCATTAACACATCGATGAGCGGAATGGCAATCACCATGGCTACGACTATCAGCCTGGTGTAATCTTTAATAAGCAGGAGAATAAGATCAATCACCCGGGCGCCGTTTACTTTCCTTACGCCAATCTCTTTCGTCCGTTTCACGATGCTGAACGATGCCAGTCCAAACAACCCCAGGCTGGCAATGATAACGGACAGCAGCGAGAATAACCCCAGTACCTTTCCAAACAAGTCGTCCGATTCATACTGGCGGGCAAAGAAATCGTCCATGAAATAATAAATAAACGGGTCGTTGGGATAATGCTTCTCCCAGATGCTGCGTAGTTTCGACAAGGCTTCCCTGTCTCCCTGTTTTTTCAAACGAAAGGTGTAATAACCGAATTCATACGGATGGATATTGTAAAACAGATACGGATCGAGCGATTTTTTAATGCTCTCGTGGTGAAAGTCGCGCAATACGCCGAGGATTATTTCTTTTCTGGCGCTATCAGTTATAAAATAGGTGTTTACCGCATCGGCAGGATTGCTAAACCCAAGCTCACGTGCGGCAGTTTCGTTTATCAGGCAGAAATCTCCTGTTTCGTTTGGAGCAAAATTCCTGCCTGCTGTTAACTTCAGGGCAAAGGTCTCTATATATCCTTCGTCGATCCACGAAACAGAATAGGATAGTTTCTTTTCGTTTGCAATGCCTGGCATACGTACATTTTCGTCGTGAAATCTCGGTTCCTGTCCTGGAATATTCATAGACGAAGTGCCTGCCACAAACGCACTGGTGGCAAGGACTTCATCGCGAAAGGCATGAAAACGCTGATGTCTTAACGAATCGCTGTTTACCGAGGCCGGACCTCTAAGACTAATGGTTTGGACTGTATTAAAGCCCAGATCGAAATTCCGGATATAGCTGATTTGCCTGAATGCGATGAGCGTACATCCAATTAAGGCAGTGGACAGGATAAACTGAAACACCACCAATCCATTGCGCAAATAGTTATTCCGGTTGGTAAATTTGTGCTTGAGTATCAGGGCAGGCTTAAATCTCGACATGATGCGTGCAGGATACACCGACGATAATGTGGTTCCCAGCAAAATGACCGAGATGTATCCGAGCCATATCCAGCCTCGTCCCGTAGCCATCACAAATGTTTCGGACGACAATTTGCTTAGCAGATACGCCAGAATCTCATAGATACTGTATCCTATAAAGAATGTAAACAATGCAATGATGAGCGATTCGATGATGTATTGCCCGGAGATTTGTCCGGTACCAGCACCATACACCTTGCGGACTCCGATCTCGCCTGCACGTTCAAAAGATTTTGCCAGCGAAAGGTTCACATAATTGATCCAGGCCGTGATGAGGATAAATATGGCAATGGAGATCAAGGCGTACAGAAGTGACCTGCTTTTGCCGGCTTCCATCTCTTCCTTCAGGTTTGTATTGAAATGCAGTTCCGTTAACGGCCTGAGTTTGTAATTCCCGGTGACCAACTTTTGGTTTCCGGTAACGATGTGCCTGTGGGCAAAATCCCGGAGTTTTTGGTTTATCCGGTCGATATCGTTTGCCTCCTTGTTTACAAAAACAAAGGTAAACACCCAGGGATACCTGAAATCGCCGCCTCTCACGCTCCATCCGTAATTTTCGATGGTCGACCAGGAATTGAGAAAATTAAACCGGAGTGTGCTGTTTTTCGGGATATCTTCGAAAACCCCGGTAACGGTGAAAGGAAGATGCTCGTTGAAATAGAGGGTTTTACCCATGGGATCGTCGTTGCCAAAATAGATTCTGGCCTGTGATTCCGAAATGACCATGGAGTTGGGAGTTACCAGTGCTTCATCCGGATTGCCGCGGAGAAGCTTTACCCGGAAGACTTTAAAAAAACAACTGTCCACCCACAATACTTTCTGGTCGGTAATCTTTGCGCGATCGTTGAAGATAAGACAATTTTCGTGGTAAATCCTGGTGGCCTGCAGAATTTCGGGCATCTCATCTTTGATGATAAGTGCGGCCCGGCTGTGTGTACGCGAGGTTTGCCGCAAAGGCTCATTGTTTTGGTATTCGTAATAGTCCAGACGGTAAATTCTGTCAGCATCCGGGAAGAAGCGGTTGAAGCTGAATTCGTACTCAACATACCGCATGATGACCAGGAATGTAGCGATACCTATGGAAAGCCCAAGAATGTTGACCAGTGTATACGTCCTGTTTTTGAACAGAATCCGGAGCGCGAGGAGCAGGTTGTTTTTAATCATAAAAAGCAGTTAACAAAGCATTGCAGTTTGGTTGAAACAGATGGATAAAAGCCAGGCACATATAATTTTCCGTGAATTTATAAAAAACCAAACGGTTTACCTATATCATGAATCTTGCCAAAGAGAATAATGTTTTAAATATGTGTCTGTTATGGTTATAGGGATGTTTCTGCATTGTTCGATAATCCGACAGTAGTGTTTCGAATCCGGGCAAATTGGGTGTGAGTTTGGGTGTGGAGGAAGTTTGGGTGTGGAGAAGAGAATGACAGGTGAAAAGAACACAGGGAATGAGGTTTTCTAAAAGGGTGGAAATTGAGCGTAGTCTGGAGACTACGCTCAGCGCTCCGTGTTGTAATCCGGGAAGTGCATGACAGGTTGTAAACATGTGTTTAAACTAAAACAACAATGTTCAGTGAGTTAGTAAAAAATGACGAAGATCCGGTTATTAGTGGGGTAAAAGTGAAACCTAAGGCCGGGAAAAATCGTTTACGGTATACAAAATTTCCCTATGGAACCTATTCGAATTAAAGCAACTTCCGATACTCCCAAGGTGGAATGCAATACAGACGGAACCATTACCTTATCCGGAAAATCTTTAACCGAAGATCCGTATATCTTTTATAAGCCAATTATTGAATGGGTGGGCGGTCTTACTTCAGAAACAATTACGTTTAATATTCAGCTGGATTACATGAATACCAGTTGTTCAAAGGAAATATACAATCTGTTAAAGACAGCCAGAGACAATTCGGCTAAGAAACAAATATTCATCAATTGGTTCTGTGATAGCAGCGATGAGGATAGCTTTGAAATAGGGAAAGAATTCGAATCCATGCTTGAAATACCTTTCAACATAAAGCAGTTTTAAATTCCGGCAAGTCAGGAATAGTGCCGTACTTTAAGCCATTCTCTTTTCATCACAAGGTTTATATCTCCGGTTGTGATTATAGCATTCGTAACTTTTGGTTGTTTAACAAACAACTTCTTCCATTTTTTCTTTAAAAGATACATTTATTCATACCGCAATGCTTCTACCGGATTTTTGTTGGCCGCTTTGTAAGCTTGCCAGCTCACGGTAAGAGCGGCAATCAATATGCCTACCAACCAGGATATTATTAGTATAGAGGTGTCAATAGCCGTATGGTAAGCAAATTGGTTGAGCCAGTTATTCATGACAATATATGCTGCAGGAATGGCTATAAATCCGGAAACAAGTACCCACATGGTAAACTCGCTGGTTAAATCCCAGATAATGCTGTTCTCCGATGCTCCCATCACTTTCCTTACCCCAATTTCTTTGGTTCGCTGTTCGGCCAGATACGACGATAATCCCAGCAGCCCGATGGAGGCAATCAATATCGCCAGCAAAGCCATGAACATGAATATTTTTCCAAGCTTCATCTCAGATTTATATAGTTTATCGAACGACTCATCCATAAACCGGTATTCGAAAATGAAGTTGGGGCTCATGCCTGACCAGATCTTTTGAATATGTTCGATAGCCACTCTGGGCGAACCGTTTATCCTGATGTTTGCATTTTCCATATAATTATGATACCACCTGATAACCAAAGGAGCGATCGGGCTATGTAAAGAGTTAAAATGAAAATCCTTCAATACTCCCAGCACCTCCAGTTTTTGGGGCCCTTCCCCAATCATTGCACCAACCGGCGAAGTTAACTGAAAATGGCGGACAGCTTCCTCGTTGAGCAACACTTTACCCATATCGGTGGGATTGGAGCGTTCAAAGTTTCGTCCTTCTTTTATTCTTAATTCCATGGTTGGCAAAAACTCGGGATCTGCGGCCAAATAGGTATACTGCTTTCCTTCACCTTTGATTATTAGTGACTCCTGCCAACCTATATCGCCGAAAGATTGAGTGGAAAACGAGACATTGGTAATTACCGGGTTTGACAGGAGTCTGTCCTTCAGGGTTTCAAGGTTGGCAACGAGTTCATTATTAAGGGTAAGGGTGATGATGTTCTCCTTGTTAAAGCCAAGTTCCTTATTCCGGACATAATTCAGTTGTTTGTAAACCGTAAGCGTTGCAATGATCAGGAAAATGGAAATAGTGAATTGGAGTACGATTAAGGCCCTCTTGAAGAACAAGGCGCCTCTGCCTTTGGTTTTTTCCTTCCTTAAGGCAGAAACAGGCTTAAACTTGTTTAGGTACATGGCCGGATAAAAGCCAGACAGAACACCTATGATGACCGGGAAAGGAATGGCAAGTACCAGGTACCAGATCTTGGTGTCGGTTTCCACGGATAATTCTTTACCAATCAGATTACAAAAACCCGGCTTAAGCAGTTCTATCAGAACCAGGGCAAGTTCCGTGGATACCAGGGTAATCATAACGGCTTCGCCCAGAAACTGAAGAACCAGGCTTCGCTGGCTGGCACCCATAACTTTCCGTACCCCTATTTCCTGCGATCGCTTTGAACTCCTGGCAGTGGTCAAATTGATGAAGTTTACACATCCGATCACCAGGATAAAAATCCCGATCGACATCAACAGAATCATCATGCCTTTGTTACTTTTCGGATTCGGGAAATCGTTTTTTACCTGGGTAAAATAAATGTCTTTGAGAGGCCGCAACGTGAAATTTGGCTTTTGTCCATACCAGAATTCTTTGCCGGCATAGAAATCGTTAATCTTTTTTTCGAGCAGTTTAGGATCGGTTTTATCCTTTAAGAGGAAGAATGTATAATAATTCCATTGGTCGTGATGTTCCATAAACAGCGAATCGCTACTGGTATATTTCAGTGTATGAAATGCAGCAATGGCATTCACGTTCAGGTGAAAACGGGGAACATCTTTAATAATACCGGTTACAGTATAATCATGTTTATTATTCACTTTCAGGATCTGACCCATGGGATCTTCTTTTCCGAAAAGCTTTCTGGCCTCCGATTGAGTCAGAATAACCGAAAAAGGAGCAGACAATGCTTTATCAGGGTCACCTTCAATCATGTGGAACGAGAAAATTTTAAACACAGAAGAGTCTGCATAAAGCATATCCTCGAGTTTTGTCATTTTGTCAGCTCGTTTCACTGTAACGGAAGAGCCCTCCCAGCAGGAAACCCTCGAAAAGGTTGTAACTTCGGGAAAGTTGGAAGCAATCTCCGGACCGTAGGCGGTGCCAAGAATGGCCCAGTTTTCAGTTTCCATCCTGTAAATCCGGTTGAAGTTCTTGTTAAACCTGTCTACCCGGAACTCATTATTCACATACAGGAGAATGAGCCCGAAAATGGCAATACCAATGGTTAGCCCGATGACGATAATGAGTGAGTATCCTTTCTGGCGAAGAATATTCCGGTACGCTGTAATTAAGTAATTCCGTATCATGGAGAGTTTAATTAAGATCTGTTTTAAAATTTAGCTGGCATATATCAGTGAGCTTTGATGCTATTCGTATCTGAGCGAGGCAGCAGGATTGGTTCCGGCTGCTTTTGCCGTATGATAGAATGAGGTTGCCAGGGCAATGATGACGACGATCACGGTAGCAAAAACGAATACCCAGTAGGGCGTCGAAATCTTATAATTTGCGGGAATATAAGTGAATGCCAGATACCCGCATGGCCAGCTGATGATGGTGGCAATCAGTAACAAGAAGAAGTACTCTTTGGTAAGCAGCAGAAAAATACTGAATGATGATCCTCCGTTTATTTTCCGGACACCGATTTCTTTGGTTCTACGCTGGGTAGCAAACGAAACCAACCCAAGTAGCCCGATGATGGCCAGGAAAATATTCAGAACCGTAAAGAAAAGCAGGGAGCTATTCACAGAATCTAGAATTTTGAAAACATTTTCGGACCTGAATGTTTCGGAAAGAACGCGAATTTCGAATGGATCGTTGGGAAAGAATGAGGACAGCTCCCTATTTATGGATTTTCTGGCTTCGTTAAACTGACCCTGACGAACGCGGAATGAGAATATCCATTTGCCGGGGCGTATGGTATCGGAGGCAAGACGCAGGACAGCCGGCTCAATGGTGTTGTACATGTCCTTATAATGATAATCCTTCATAACCCCTATAATTCTCAAACGCCCGTTGCCAAGGCGCTTCCCTATGGGGTTTTGGTAACCAAAACTGCGCATGGCTGTTTCATTGATCAGGCAGGTATTTCCTATATCGCCGGGGAATTCGCGCGAAAAACTTCTGCCTTCAATTATGGTTATATCAAAGTTTTTGATAAAGTCGTAACTGATGTCGTTATCCCTGATCTCGAGAATATCTCCCGGCATGCAACCTTCCCAGTTGATGACGTTCCCTCCGGAAGTAACAAACGGTGCGTGGTGCGACATCGAACAATTGATCATTTCGGGGTGCTGCAACATCCTGTTTCGTAGGACATCGAAATTTGTGTTTTTACTTGTGACATTTACCGGGGCATAAAGGATGTTCTCCTTATTCAGGCCCAGCTCTTTGGTAGCTAAATATTTGACCTGAAGAACTACTGACAGCGTAACGATAATAAGAAACATAGAGATGGAAAATTGCAGCGTAACCAGCAGTTTCTTCATCGGGAATTTCTCTCTTGTGCTTTTAAAAAGGTTCCCTTTAAATAAATCAACCTCCTTTTGCGATGACATGAAGAATGCAGGATAAACACCGGCGATCAGACCGGTCAATAAGGCAATGCCTGCTGTCCTGAGAATGAAGGCTCCATTGGTAGAATAGGAGAGGGTCAATTGTTTTTGCACGATGTAGTTGAAGGTGGGTAAAAACAGTTCTGTAAGGAAAAAAGCAAAGTTGATTGCAATAATAGCCACTACCAGAGTTTCGCCCAGAAATTGTATGGTCAGTAACCATTGGCTGCTACCATTGACTTTACGAATACCTGTTTCTTTTGCCCGTACCGAAATATTGGCAGTAGTGAGGTTGATGTAGTTGAATGCTGCCAGAAGGAGTATAAAAATTCCGATAAGTTGGTATAAATACAGGATTGTTAAGTAAGCGGTTTGATCGTTAAAACTTAGATGCAGTTTGGCCAGAGGACAGAGTTTTATTTTTTCGTCTTCAGCATTTGTATACCCGTGAAAAAGGTTCCAGATCTTTTGGTTTAAAGCGTTAACATCCTGATTGGGCTTTAGTAAAACGTAAGTCATGTAAATTCCGGACATGGTGTTACGAACATCTTCATTTCTTTTCTCCAGTGTTGAGAGGGAAACAATATAACATGGCCTGATGACTGAATTTTCCGGCAGATCGCTGTAGACGCCGGTTACCTTTAGTGCATACTTTTTTTCGAGCATGACGGTGTTCCCAACGGCATTTCCGTTAGGAAAGAGTTTATGAGCCATCGTTTCGGAAAGGACAATGGAATACGGCTCGATTAACGCTGTATTCTTGTCTCCCGATATAAAATGGTACGTAAATACTTGCAGTATGCTCTGTTCGGAGCTAAATCCTTCGTTATTATCAAAGATGGGATTGGTTGAGTCCGAAGAAATGAATAGTCCGTCCAATTCCTTCAGGATTACGGTTTTTTCTATTTCCGGGTAACGGGGATAAAGCAGTTTGGCTGTAATACCAGAGGAATGCGGAGAGATATTGTTTCCATTCATAGCATACTTTGCTTTTACGAAGTGCCGCTGTGCACGGTATATCCTCTCGTAATTGGTATTGTGTTTATCCCAGGTGTATTCGTAATTGATAAATAAACTTACCAGGATATAGGCTGTAAAACCAACGGCCAGCCCGATAATGTTTATCGATGTATGAACTTTATATTTAATTAGATAACGATATGCAAGGATAAAGATATTCCGGATCATTTGGTTCTCCTGATTAAATGAGAGTTCATGAAAGTCAGCTCACATTCAGAACATAGATTGACATGTTAAAAGGCGTTCATTGCTGCGGTAGATGATATTGGGCATAGTAATTAGCCTGTAATTATCGGTTATCTCTATGCTGCCCTGCATTATTTGCAGGACAGACACAGAGAGGTTCTAACCGACTACTAATTAACTACTAAACTAAACATCAAAAATGGTAAACAATTATTTCAGATTTTCCGTTACAATTCGTCCGTCGAACAAGTTAACAATACGATGAGCAAATTCGGCATCATGAGAAGAGTGAGTTACCATCACAATGGTTGTTCCCTCTTTATTCAGTTCCGATAATAATTTCATCACTTCTGAGCCATTGGCAGAGTCAAGGTTACCGGTTGGCTCATCGGCGAGTATTAATTTGGGATTGGCAACTACGGCACGTGCTATGGCTACACGTTGTTGTTGCCCGCCTGAGAGTTGCTGTGGAAAATGTTTTCGTCTATGGCTGATATTTAAGCGTTCCATTACATCGGTAACCAGTTTTTTCCGTTCCGACGTTGACATTTTAAGGTAAAGCAGCGGCAACTCAATATTTTCGAAAACCGTAAGTTCGTCGATGAGGTTAAAGCTCTGGAAGACAAAACCGATGTTGCCTTTTCGCAGATTTGTACGTTGTTTTTCCCTGAATTTTGATACTTCCACACCATCGAAGTAATATTTACCATCCGATGGATTGTCCAATAACCCTACAATATTTAATAGCGTGGATTTTCCGCATCCCGAAGGCCCCATAACGGCAACAAACTCGCCCTGGTTTACTTCAAAGTTCACACGGCTAAGCGCTGTGGTTTCAACCTCGTCGGTTCTGAATACTTTTATGAGGTTATCCGTTTTTATCATGGTTTAAAAGTTTAAATTATGGTTTGTTACGTTTATATATTATTCAAATCGAAGAGCTTCGACCGGGTTTTTTGAGGCCGCTCTTACAGTCACAAAAATCACGGTAAATAAGGCAATCGCCAGAGCCAGTAAAATGACCAGTACAAACACTGTCCAACTTATATTCATTTGGTAAGCAAAGTTTTGCAACCATAAAACAATAGCATAATAGGCAAATGCGGAAGCTATCACTGACGAAATAATGATCAGTCTTAAGCTTTCGGACGAAAGCACAACAATGAGATTAAATGTGGAAGAGCCAATGGCTTTACGGATTCCGATTTCTTTGGTTCGCCGTTCTGACGTAAAGGCAATCAGGCCAAGGAGTCCAAGACATGCTGTTATAAACGCCAGAATTGTAAATAC
>DATBXH010001015.1:0-2040 GCA_036514375.1 Bacteroidales bacterium
TATTTAACCCTGAAATTATCAAGGATTTTACGTTATACAAAAGTGGGATTCCTCCCCGATTTGGAGGCAGGGTTTCATCAATTTTTGATGTAACGGCAAAACAAGGAAACCTTAAAAAGTACGTGGTCAGCGGAGGGATTAGCCCAATCACCGGCAAAGCAACAATTGAAGGGCCATTAATAAAAGATAAGATGTCGTTTATTATTAGTGGTAGAAGTACTTATTCGAACTGGATTCTTCGAAAATTAGACAGACCTGAGTTTAAAAATAGCAGAGCAGATTTTTATGATATTGGAGCTAAAATTTCTTATGATATAAATAAGAATAATTTATTGACTATTACAGGGTATCAATCTAAAGATTACTTTAAGTTGAACTCCGATACAGCTTATCACTATGAAAACAAGTGTGCAAGGTTGTTTTTTAAGCATATTTTTTCATCAAAGGTTTACGGAGCTTTATCCGCAGTGTATTCTAATTATCAATACAATATAGCGAGTGACAAAGTACCTTCAACTTCATTTAATCTGAAATACAATATTTCCTACAAATCCATAAAAACAGAACTCTTTTATTCTCCGAATTCAAAGCACACATTAAATTTTGGTTCAGAGGTTATAAAGTATACTATGACTCCGGGTGATTTTACTCCTTTAAATGCGTTGTCTGATATTAAGGAACTCAAGTTACCAATGGAACAAGGCGTTGAAACAGGCCTTTTTATAAATGATGAATTTGTTGTCAGCAGCAAGTTGACTATATCGGCTGGGTTGAGGTATGCCTCATTTTTTGTATTGGGCCCCAGCAAAGTATATGAATATAGGACGGATGTATCTCGCAGTATAGATAGCAGGATTGATTCTACAACTTATCCATCAAACCATATCGTTAAAATATATGGCGGGCCCGAAGTAAGATTGTCAGCTCGTTTTAATGTTGGTGAAAATAATTCGGTTAAGTTAAGTTACAACCGTATCCATCAGTTTTTGCATATGGTTACCAATTCATCTGCAATTTCTCCTACTGATGTTTGGAAGATAAGTGACGCTAATATCAAACCTTTAATAGGAGATCAGGTTACGTTAGGTTATTACCATAATTTATTATCGAATACAATTGAAGTTTTTGTTGAGGCATACTACAAAAAAAGCAAGGATTACCTGGATTATAAAAGCGGCGCCGAATTATTACTTAATCCTAATTTGGACGTTGATCTATTATCGGGTATAGGACGGGCCTATGGTATTGAATTTTTTATTAAGAAAAAAAGTGGTAGGTTAAATGGATGGATTTCATATACCTACTCCAGAACTGAACTTAAAGTAGACGGGAAGTTCCAGGATGAGAAAATTAATAATGGAGAATATTATCCGGCTGACTACGATAAACCTCATGATTTTAATATTGTAGCTAATTACCGACATTCCAGAAGAATTAGTTTATCCAATGTTTTTACGTATAGTACGGGTAGGCCAATTACATATCCCGTTGCCAAGTATGAATTTAGGGGAAAGCAAATTATGGAATATTCGAACCGCAATGAGTACAGAATACCGGACTACATGAGATGGGATTTAGCTTTAAATGTCGAAGGGAATTTGAAGTCTAAAAAACTGGCACATAGCTCATGGTCTTTAGGTGTTTATAATTTACTGGGGCGAAAAAATGTTTATTCTGTATTTTTCAGAACTACTTACAGTGGGGTAAAGGGGTATCAGCTTTCTGTTTTTGCTCGTCCTATAGTTAATTTGACTTATAATTTTAAGTTTTAACCATAATATCGTGAAACGAAGAAATATTTATTTGGTTATTTTTTGGATGATATTAGTGGATTCATGCATTGACCCCTATAATCCCAATGTTTCTAAATATGAAAATCTATTTGTTGTTGACGGAGAAATAAATAATTTGCCTGGTCCATACAAGGTTAAATTGTCAAGATCTTTCAAGTATCAGGATAAGGTGGGAGCGGCCGTCACTGGGGCTACGGTTAAAATTATTGACAATACGGGGGCGGAGGTTGAACTGAACGAAACCAGC
>DATBXH010001016.1:0-6916 GCA_036514375.1 Bacteroidales bacterium
TGATGATAGTGAGGGCATTTTCCGGTTCTCTTAACCTGATCACGATATCTCCTCAACATCTATTTCTTTCGGATATAGAAGACAAAATTGGGTTTGCGTCGATGGTTCCATTGCAGGTGTCAAAGCACTTGGACGAAAGTCATAACTTTGATCGGTTGGAGAAACTGCTGTTGGGTGGAGCGCCGGTTTCGCAAAGACTTACGGAAAAAGTAAAGAGTTTTTTCAAAGGTCAGGTTTGGGAAACGTATGGTATGACAGAAACCATTACTCATGTGGCAGTGAGAAGAATTGAAGACGAAGTACAGGTTTTTCATGCTCTTCCGGGGATTTCTTTTTCTGTTGATGAACGGGAATGTCTCATTATTTCTGATCCCCTTATACAAGAGCAGCCAATAATAACCAACGATCGGGTTGAACTTCGATCCGGGACCAGCTTTCGATTAATAGGACGACTTGATCATGTAATTAACAGTGGTGGAATAAAGGTTCAGCCGGAAGAACTGGAACGACAGTTAGAACCGCATATTGATCATCGGTTCTGTATCACCTCTATGCCACATGCAACACTAGGACAAATGGTGGTGCTGGTAGTAGAAGAGGGGGCCGATTTGGAGAAGATTCGGTCAGCGATTGATACCATTGATGATTACCGAAGGCCTAAGAAAATAATTGAGTTGAAGCATATACCAACTTCTGCCAACGGAAAAATCGATATGAAGAGCATAAGTGAAAGGATTAACGGAGCTTTTTAAGAAAAGGATAATGCAATAAACAAAAATTTATTTTTTGTGTTTGGCCAAAATAATGCTGTATGAGTCATACAGCTAGCGAGGAGCTATAAAGATTTTTTGTTTAAGTACGCGATTATATACTAAATATGTTACCTATGCTACTTGTTAATCGAATTAATAGACAAATTTTAAGGGAAAATTTAATGAAAGAACCATTTCGACGACGTACACTTTCATTTTATCAGTACATAAATATTCTGGATCCGAAGAGTTTTAGAGATTGTATGTACGGGGAATGGGATAAGCTCGGCTGTTTTGGAAGAATTTATATAGCCAGCGAAGGAATTAATGCACAGATGAGCGTTCCCGAGCATAACCTGGATGCTTTTAAGCAAACTTTGGCAAAATACTCTGAATTGGAGCATCTCTTGCTTAAATACGCTATCGAAGACGATGGAAAATCTTTTTACAAACTAACCATTAAAGTCCGTCCGAAGATTGTGGCGGATGGACTCGATGACCATTTGTACGATATGTCGAAAGTAGGTACTCATCTTTCGCCGCTTGAATTTCATGAGGCATTGGATGACCAGGATACAATGGTTATTGATATGCGGAACCATTACGAAAGCGAAGTAGGAAGGTTTCATGAAGCCTACTGTCCCGATGCTGATACGTTTAAGGAAACCATTCAGATGGTAGCAAACCAATATCAACATCAGAAAGACAGGAAATTACTCCTTTATTGTACCGGAGGTATTCGATGTGAGAAAGCCAGTTCTTTTCTGATTCATCAGGGATTTTCCAATGTTTTTCAGCTGTCCGGAGGTATCATAGAGTATGCACGACAGATAAAAGAATTAAACTTGTCCTCTAAATTTATAGGAAAAAACTTTGTGTTTGATGAACGTTTAGGTGAAACAATAGATGGGCAGGTAATTTCACGTTGTCATCAATGTGGAGAACTCTGCGATACGCATACCAATTGTGCAAACAATGATTGCCATATGTTATTTATTCAATGCAACGAATGTAGAGAAAAATATAATGGTTGTTGCTCGGAGGACTGCAAGAACATTCGTTCCCTGCCTCCTGAGAGAAGAACCCAAGTTAAAGTTTTATATCATCAGAAATATTCGAGAAGTAAGATTTTTAATAAGCTGAATTACAACGAAAATTCGTGAGTGTCATTTATTAATCCCCTATTTTTGGGAAAAATAAAACCGCGAGGAATTTGATTTCTTCGCGGTTTTTATTTTCGTGCTTGAAATATTATTTCAATCTTCCAACAATCTCCTGTAATTTTTGATAATGTTTATCAGAAACAGATGTTAATGGCAAACGTACTATATTCTCTATGAGGTTAGCCTGATGCATGATGGCCTTCACACCTGCCGGACTACCTTCTGTAAACAGAGCGCCAATCAGCTCTAATAATGAAAGGTGAATTTTGCGAGCTAACTGGTAATTTCCGCCTAATGCTTCTTCCACCATGGTGGAAAAGTCAAGAGGTAAAGCGTTTGCAATAACAGATATGACACCAACTGCTCCCAAAGCTATCATTGGAAATGTTAAGGCATCGTCACCGGAAATTACACTGAAACCTTCCGGCTTATCACGCAAAATTTCCATGATTTGCTGCATATTACCGGAAGCTTCCTTAACAGCCACCAGATTTTTAAAGTCGTGAGCCAACTGTATAGTAGTTTCTGCGGTCATGTTAATTCCTGTACGACCTGGTACATTATACAGGATTACAGGTAAAGGACTGGCCTTAGATATGGCTTTATAATGCTCATACAGGCCTTTTTGGTTGGGTTTATTATAGTATGGGACAACAGATAAAATACCATCAACGTTGTTTAAATTTAAACTTCTAATTCCTTCCACCACATCCAGAGTGTTATTGCCGCCAACTCCAACCACTACGGGTACGCGTTTGGATGTTGTTTTTATAACAGTATTAATAACATCGAGTTTTTCATTTTTGCTAAGTGTTACCGACTCTCCCGTTGTACCCAACACGACAATATAATTTACTTTACCCCTGATGCAGTGTTCGGTAACCCGCTCAAGCGCCTGATAATCGACACTGAAATCGCTCTTGAACGGAGTAATAATAGCTACTCCCGTGCCTGTGAATTTTGTATCGGACATGAATTAAGGATTAATATGTTTTTAAGCATGTAAAAATAATTCAATTTTCTAATATGCAAAGTTAAAGAGCCCAATTTAGAATGAATACATTCATTAATGAATTTTTTAATAAAGGATAAATTTAAAAATAGCAATAGATCCTGTTAAAGATTTTAACTCAGTTTAAAACTTGCAGTACCTGAAATTCTTAGAACGGATTATTTATAAAAAAATCGGCTGAGGAATTTCCCCAGCCGAGTCCGTTATATCTTATAAATGATATTGATTTATCTTGTAGCCGATCTAAACATTCTGCTCCACCTTATATTTGCAGGAAAACTCTTTGTCGGATCAAGTGAGAGCCATATAAACCTTGGCGACCCCACAATATGGTCTTCAGGAACGAATCCCCAGTAACGACAATCGGAAGATTCGTGTCGGTTATCACCCATCATAAAGTAATAGTCCATTTTAAACGTATAAGAAGTAGCCGATTTACCATTAATATAGATGGTACTGTCCTTCACCTCCAGACTGTTGCCTTCGTAAGCATTAATAATCCTCTCGTAGAGGCAAAGATTGTCAATGTTTAATTTGACAGTTACTCCTTTTTTTGGTATCCAAAGAGGGCCATATTCATCCTGTTTCCATGGATATTTAGGGCTATGAGGAAACAAATCTGCGTAAGGATCAGGATTAATCAATCGTTCTACAGATTTGACAATACTAAAAGCTTTCAGGGCATCTGCCATCTCCTGTGTTAACGGGATAATATAAGTACCAGTATTATCAGTTTCCACATCTTTAAGATATATCCCTAATCTTTCGAGTGCGTCACTGTTTATATTCGAACCGTTGGTCGTGATCTTGTAGTTATATTGCATATCCTTGAAGTGTTTTTCAGGCTTACCATTAATATATACCTGACCTGCTACTATTTTGAGAGTGTCACCAGGAATTGCTACGCAGCGTTTGATATAATTGTCCCGTCTATCAACAGGATGAATCATTATTTGGTTTTCATTCCAAACCTGTTGTCTTCCTAATGCATAATATTCTTTATCAGTCTTTAGTTTACGCCCTGCCCGCTGGTCTATCATTCTCAAATTGCTAGCTTCATACCGGACAATTGAATAATAAGGCATCTCGGATTTACCAACTACCACAGTGTCTCCTTCTGGAAAGTTAAAAACTACAATATCGTCATTTTTAATGGTTGTAAATCCCTTTAACCTTTTGTACCCCCAGTTAGGCCAGTTGAGATATGATTTGGTACTGGTAGTAAATGGCATGGTATTTTGCGTAAAAGGGAATGCTATTGGTGTATTAGGAATTTTCGGTCCATAACGAAGCTTTGAAACATAGAGATGGTCTCCAATCAGCAGCGTCTTTTCCATCGACCCGGTAGGTATCTTATAATTCTGAAAAAAGAAGATATTTATGAATGTTACGGCTACGACAGCAAATATTAATGCGTCAATCCACTCAATAATGGTACTGTTCTTTTGGTTTCGCTTTTTCCATGGAGTCCAGTTTACTTTCTTAGATACATAGATATCATAAATAATAGGTAATCCCAACAACAACCAAAAATTTCCTACCCATAGTACCCATAAGAGATAAAGAATAGCAGCAATTCCGAACCTTACATACTTGTTTTTGATAAAATTCATTTGCAAAGTATTTAGTTTATGATTATTTGTATGAAAAAGGATACTAGATGTCTAGTTTTTAAACTATTGGATCAATTAATATAAACTTTTCAACAAAAACCTGAAAATATGTTTAACGTATCCTCTTAAAATTTAAGTAAATCGTCCATAGAAAATACACCCTTTTTGCCTTTAATAAATTCGGCTGCAAGTACTGCACCTAAAGCAAAACCTTTACGACTCTTGGCACTATGAGTCATTTCAATGTAATCAACCTGTGAATCATATTTTACGGTATGAATGCCAGGTACCGGATCACGTCGAACTGCTGTAATCTTAATAGCACTCGAATTATCCTGACCATCAAGTTGCCAATGGTCTTTGCGATTAATTTCTTTAATAATGTCTTTCACTAATGTTATGGCTGTTCCTGATGGTGCATCAAGTTTTTGAGTATGGTGCACTTCTTCCATTTCCACTTCGTATTGAGGAAAATTGTTCATGATTTTTGCCAGAAACTGATTGATTTTAAAGAAAATATTAACACCAAGACTGTAATTGGAGGCATAGAAAAATGCATTATTACCAGCATTGCACTCTTTTTTTACTGTATCAAAATGATCCAACCAGCCGGTTGTACCACAAACTACCGGTATTCCGGCGGAAAAGCACGAACGGATATTATTTACAGCCGTTTCTGGTCTTGAAAATTCAATAGCTACGTCAACCTTTTTAAGATTATCAGCAGTCAGATCCTGTGCATTGTTGATATCTATAATCAGAGAAATGGTATGATGGCGTTCCAAGGCAATCTGTTCAATTTCCTTGCCCATTTTTCCGTATCCGATAAGTGCAATATTCATGCGATAGTATATAAAATTGCGATAAAGGTAATGATTTTGATATTAGACAAAAGTGCAGAGGTATTAAAAAAAGTTAAAAGAAGGAGAATCAATATATTAATTGACAAATTAATATTTAAATGAAACTAATTTAGAAATATCTGAGGCAAGGCCTTTAAAACAGAACTGCCAGGCCTTTTAAAGACACTGGCAGCATATTTTTTGTGGATAAGAGAATGCTTATCCAGTTTGATTTTTCAGGCTTAAGCAGCTTTTACCTTCTTAACCACAGCTTCAAAAGCTTGCGGATGATTCATGGCTAAGTCGGCTAATACTTTACGATTCAGCATAATGCCCATTTGATTGAGTTTACCGATAAACTCCGAATATGACATATCGTAAGGACGAACAGCAGCATTGATACGTGCAATCCATAGTCCCCGAAACGATCTTTTCTTAACTCTACGGTCGCGATAAGCATATTGTTGACCTTTTTCCCAGGTATTCTTCGCTACCGTCCAAACATTTTTACGTGAAAGGAAATTTCCTTTTGTCAGTGCAAGGAGCTTTTTTCTTCTGGCTCTAGATGCAACTGAATTTACTGATCTTGGCATAAATTTTACTTTTGCGAATGTTAGCGTTCCGTTACTTTCCGGACACTTATTGGCTAATCATTCTGATTAAACACTTGTAATGGTTCTTACTTAAAAAATCAAATTATTTCAGGCAAAGCAACAGTTTTACATTCTTCTCGTCAGCCTTGTCTACCAACGAAAAGCTTGTAAGCCTGCGTTTAGTAGCCGTTTCTTTCTTGGTGAGAATGTGACGTTTGAAAGCTTGTTTACGTTTGATCTTTCCTGATCCGGTGAGAGTGAACCTTTTTTTTGCACCGGAATTTGTTTTCGTCTTCGGCATTATTACTTAATTTATAATTGTTAAAATTATTTCTTTTTAGGTTTAGGCGAAAGGGTCATAATCATTCTTTTTCCCTCGAGTTTAGGCAATTGTTCTACTTTGCCATATTCTTCAAGGTCTTGTGCAAATCGCAACAGAAGAATCTCTCCTTGTTCCTTATATAAAATAGACCGTCCTTTGAAAAATACGAAAGCTTTAACTTTCGAACCATCTTCCAAAAAGTTGATAGCATGCTTCAACTTGAAATTGTAATCATGATCATCGGTATTCGGGCCAAACCGGATTTCTTTTACTACCATTTTTACGGCTTTGGCCTTCATTTCCTTCTGTTTCTTTTTCTGCTGATAAAGAAACTTTTGATAATCAATAATTTTACAAACAGGCGGATCTGCATTGGGCGAAATCTCTACCAAATCGAGCTCTAATTCACTAGCCATTTTCAGAGCCTCGCTGGTCGGGTAAACCCCGGGATTTTCAATATTTTCGCCTACTAAACGGACTTGCTTTGCTCTGATGCCTTCGTTGATTGCGTTTTTTGGCTCCTGATTATTTCGCGGTGCCAGGTTAAGCATCTTTCTTGCAGGTCTATTTTCCAAATAGTTAAAAGTTTAAGGTTAATACTATCAATTAATTTTATAAA
>DATBXH010001017.1:0-16347 GCA_036514375.1 Bacteroidales bacterium
ATTTACAAAACAAATCCAACCAGCCGATGGAGCCTGGACGATGACGTGGTTACAGATATTTACCTCGATGATAATGATATTTTATGGGTCGGCACCCAAAACGGAGGAGTAAATAAAGCGGATACCCGTTCAAAACCTTTCATTTCCTATACCAATATTGCTCAAAACAGCAGTTTTATAGTGGCAAATGTCGTCAGAGCTATTTGCGAGGACCCGTCAGGGAACTTATGGATCGGGACTGAAAGCAAAGGGATCACTAAGATCGACAGAAAAAATACCAAATTCACCTATTACCTGAATAATCCTGTCAATAAGAACAGTTTAATCAATAATGACATCCGCCAAATCTATTGCGACCGTTTCGGTTATCTGTGGTTTGGTACCAAAGGAGGATTGGATAGATTCGATCCCCGCACCGACCGTTTTTATCATTATGCCGAAAACTCGCCAAACCAGATACCGAACAACTGGGTCTTCTGGATCATGGAGGACCATTCCGGATATCTTTGGATTGGCACATTTAATGGGATAGCCAAATACAATCGGCAGAAGGATTATTTTTTAGCTTACAATCCTGCCTCCACCGTAACCAACAAGAATGTCAGGGTAATCATGGAGGACCGGAACAAAAAACTATGGGTTGCTACCGAAGGTGGAGGAATTACGAGATTAACAAGGGATTCCTCAGCGGGTTTTAACGAAAAACTTACACTGGAGCATTTTACCTATTCCGCCACCAATACAAATTCATTAATAAACAACCAGGTATTAGCATTCATGGAGGATGAAAATGGTGATTTCTGGATCGGTACCAACGGTGGACTTTGCCGCTTCAATCAATACAACAATACATTTACCCGTTTTTCAGTGAAAACAGGGCTGCCTGACGATTTGATCATGGGAATACTCACCGATGGTAAAGGACATATCTGGTTCAGTCATAAGAAGGGAATCACCAGGATGGACACCAAAACCTTTGCCTTGCGTAATTTCGATTCGCATGACGGACTCCAGGGAAATGAATTTTCTCAAAATGCCTACTTCAGGAACAAGGCAACAGGTGAGATGTTTTTTGGAGGTATTAATGGCTTTAACTCTTTCTTTCCGGACAGTATCAAAGATAATCCGTTCCCACCTAAAATTGCTTTTACCGGACTTCAGGTATCAAACCAACCGGTAGAAATTAACCAAAAAATCAATGGCCGAATTATTCTGCAAAAATCCATTCTGCTAACAAAAAAGATTGTCCTGACCTACTGGGATAAAAATTTTTCTGTTGAATTTGCGGCCTTGCATTATTCAAACCCAAAAGGAAACAGATATAAATACAAACTGGAAGGGTTCGATAATAGCTGGATTCAGACCGATGCTTCAAGAAGAACTGTTACCTATTCCGATTTGCCTTCAGGAACTTATTATCTCAAAGTCTATGCTTCCAATTGCGATGGTTTATGGAACCCTGATCCTGCCGTTCTTGAGATCAGCATTTTGCCTCCCTGGTGGCTGGCCTGGTGGGCGTTTACCTTTTATTTCATTCTTTTTGGCATAGTGATATTCTTTACCTATAAATATATAAAATCCAAAATTATATTCCGGAACCAGCTGATGCTCGAACGGTTAAAGGCAGAAAAAGAGAAGGAACTCAACCAGATGAAACTTCAATTCTTTACGAATATCTCTCATGAATTCCGGACGCCGCTTAGTCTGATTATCGATCCCCTGGAAAGACTTATATCCGACAAACCCTCTCCTTCCAAAACGCAGAGTTACTATACCCTGATGTACAAAAATTCCAGGCGTTTATTGAATCTGATTAATCAATTGCTTGATTTTCGAAAAATAGAATCAGGGAATCTTCAGCTAAAAATCTCAGTTCACGACATCGTTGCCTTTATCAAAAATATAGCCGCTGCATTTGAATTCCATGCAACACAACGAAATATTCAATTTACTTTTCATTCCGATATCAAAAGCCTTCAGCTAGGCTTTGACCCGGACAAACTCGATAAAATTCTTTATAACCTTATCTCAAATGCATTTAAATATACAGCTGATGGCGGAGAGATTGCCATCGAATTGACCATCATCGAAACCAGTCCTGACGAAAACGGCAATACCGAGTTTGTTGAAATCAAAGTGAAAGATAATGGCATTGGAGTATCAGGAGAATCCAGAGAAAAAATTTTCAACGCCTTTTATCAGGTTGAAGAAAACAACGAAAATAAAGCCAAAGGTACGGGTATTGGGTTAGCACTCACAAAGGAATTGGTTGAGTTACATAAAGGCAGGATATCTATGGAAAGTGAAACGGGAAAAGGTTCCACCTTTACAGTGTTGATACCAGTTCTGTCTTACACCGAGAGCAACGAACAATTAGAGGGAGAAACGAGCCATAAGATTGATCATCTGACCGATGATCCGGTTTCAACCTATATGCCTGCGGACATGTCGTTACAGGATGAATCTCTTGCCGGCATGCCACAACAGGATGCAATACCCATGAATGAAGAAAATCATCGTCCATTAATACTGATTGTGGAAGATAATGATGATGTACGGGCCTATGTCAGGGATAACCTGGTAGCAGAATACCTGGTAGCAGAGGCTCGCAACGGAGAGGAAGGCCTGAAGAAAAGTGAGGATTTAATTCCCGACTTGATCATCAGCGACATCATGATGCCCGGTATGAGCGGTATAGAACTTTGCGGAAAACTAAAAACCGATGAGCGCACCAGTCATGTTCCTATTATACTCCTCACAGCCCGTCAATCGGACGAAAATAAGATTGAAGGTTATGAAACAGGTGCCGATGCTTATATTACCAAACCTTTTAACACAACCATCCTCCTTGCCCGCATCAAAAACCTGATTGAATCGCGACAAAAATTACGCGAACTGTTCAGTAAAGGATCTGCACTCGAGATAAAAAAGATATCGATCAATGCTACGGATGAAACTTTTCTCGGCAAAGTGTTAAAACTGATTGAAGAGAATATGGAAGAAACCGGTTTTGATACCGATGCATTAGTCGATAAACTGAATATGAGCCGTTCTCAATTATACCGAAAGATAAAAGGACTAACCAACTTAACCGTTCACGATTTCATCACCACATTCCGTATGAACAAAGCCGTAGAATTATTGCTAAATGAAGATCTAACCATATCCGAAATAGCCTATCGGGTGGGGTATTCTTTACCCACTAATTTCACCCGCAGTTTTGTAAAACAGTTTGGCGAAACACCCTCCAAATATATTCAATCGCTCAAAAAAGGGAATTAGCCTCCCTGGCAAATAATCAGTTTGTGTCAATTCCGAATCATTTTATACCTGGTACAAATTGATTACTCTTTATGCCATATTGATTACATGGCAGCACCACGATCCCATTACTTTAGCATTCGATTTTCATTACTAATTTTTATTAACGATTAAACCTAACATTTATGAAGAAACAACTTACGATGTTGTGTACGTGTATTTTATTATTGACGTATACCGTTAAGGGACAGCAAAGCAGTGAATTTTTGGACCGCGGAGTAGTAGCCGTAAAATCTACCGGCAACGATGTTTTTGTTTCGTGGCGTTTGCTTGAAACCGATCCGGCAGACATTGGTTTCAATATTTACCGGTCAACCGATGGCGGAGATCCGCTTAAATTAAACAACAAGGTACTTACATTAAATGGCGGCACAAACTACACCGATGTAAATGTGGACCTTTCCAAAAACAACGAGTACATTGTGAGGCCGGTACTTAATGGCGTAGAGCAAGTCGATTATTTAAAATCCGGCGTAGAGGGAGCACAGAAACCCACTGCCGGCAACTTTACCCTCAATGCCAGGACAGAAAATCAGTTGAAGGCAAATACGGCAGATCCTTGCGTAGTGGTTAATCTTAAAAGCGGCGTATTGATCCATTTTGTATGGGTTGGCGACCTTAATGGCGATGGTGCATTAGATTATATAGTTGACCGTTTGGACTGGACCAATGGAGGTTGTAAGATAGAAGCTTACTTAAACAATGGTACTTACCTGTGGACTATTGATTATGGCCCCAATAGTAAAAACATGGACAACATTTCACCAGGTTCAGCTACTATAGACGTTGGCAACTGGGATGGGGTAACAGTAGGCGATGTAAATGGCGACGGTAAAGCCGAAGTAATCACAAAAATAGCCAATGGTGTTGTTTTTGGCGATGGATCAACCTGGACCAACAGCGACAACAACAAACAATGGATGGCTGTACTCGAAGGTGCTACCGGAAAACTATTGAAATATTGCGCCATTCCGACTGATTACCTTTCGATTGGTCCATTAGCATGTTCGATGGGAGTTGGTAATAACAATGAGATATTTGCCAAATTCAAAAACCGTAATTCGGATGGTTCTTTTAATTACATAGCTTGCGATTTTAAAATGAGCAGTTCGCTTACATTGAAATGGAAGTGGCTGCGCGGCTCAACAAATGCTCCTGACGGACACCAAATCCGGATTGTAGATTTAAACGGAGACGGTGTTGATGATTTTGTCGATATTGGGTTTGCTTTAAATGGAACAAATGGCTCTTTGCTTTACTCTTTGGCTAGTGCCGGTATTTTGCATGGCGATCGCTTTGATATTGGCAAATTTGATAAAGGCCGTGCCGGTTTACAGGGATATGGAATTCAACAAAATAATCCAAGCGGATTGCTTGAATATTATTACGACGCAACTACAGGACAAATCCTTTGGAAACACATGGGAGCAGTGACTGACGTTGGTCGTGGTAATGCTGCTGACGTAGACCCTAATTATGGCGGAGTAGAAGTTTGGTCATTTTCCGGTTTATACAATGGCAAAAGCAACACTCTGATTTCTTCAACTGCTCCCTATCCTTGTTTGCGTATGCAATGGGATGGTGATATTTTAGATGAATTGTATAATGACGGGAAAATTGAAAAGTGGAACTATACAACACAAGCTGTTGACCGTTTGGTAACAACTTGGAATTACAATACAGCCACCAGTAGCGACCGGGGTGCCCCCATGTTCCTTGGTGATATTATGGGCGATTGGCGGGAAGAGGCCATTTTGACCAGTTCGGATTATTCCAAGCTCGTCATTTTCACCACCAATATTTCCACCACCATAAGCAGAACTTCGTTCAGAAACGACAGGTATTATCTGAACTGCTTATCCACAAAAGGGTATGTACAATCGAGTTATACCAGTTACTACATGGGAGACCAGACAAAGAGCGCACCGGTGCAAACTTCCGTTAATACAGAAAAAAGTTCGCTGGAGATATTTCCCAACCCGGTTTCCGGTGCTACAGTGGATATTTCTTTTTCGCTGCAGAATAAATCAAACAGCAGGATTGAAATCTATGATCTCAATAGCAAACTAGTGTTATCGAAGGAACTTCCAATAACGGCCGTCTGTAAAATCACACAGACACTTGACATTTCAAGCCTTTCCAAAGGAACCTTCATTGTCAAAGTGATTACGCCTGAGATCACTTCTTCGTCTAAACTCATAAAATTGTAGATCGGAGGCCATTCGATTCAGGAGCCCCCGGGGTGAAGGCACTACCGGGGGGCTCCTACTGACTAAATATCAAACATTATCATTCGCTACTCCTTGTTCGTAAATCAAAAGTAAGAGCAAGGAGTAACGATTTTTGATTCAGGAGGTTTTAAAAGGCTACTCTAAATTTAAATTTTAGGCAAACTAGCATTGATCGTATGCTATAGCCTAAAATGATCGGAAGCTATAGGTAAAAATGATAGTTACTGGGGGGTATAAAATCGCAAATCGTCAATCCTTGCTCATAGATCGAAAAGATGTAAGAATACGGATTAAGGAATTTTGAAGTAAAAATTGGATATGAAATACTGGCTAAGCCTTCGCCCGGCAAACGTTTACTCCCGGAGGGAGTGAAGTCTCTATTCTACGTCCAGCTTGGGGACAAGTGAGCATTAAGAAAGCATAGTCAGTTAAGTTAAAATTTACCAATCGAACATTTGATACAATTTGATTATTCTTTATTCCATATTGATTACTGCTAAACTTATTATTGTACCTATTATTGCAGGCGAAATCCTTTCAATTCTCTTCCCAGTCCATCCGCCATTATCCTGATGAATTCATGTACATTATTATTAAATATTCAATTGTATGAAGAAAAGAAGGTTAAATCTGATTGTTGTCTTATTGTTCTTAAGCTCATTGTTTGCTGTTGCACAGCCGGTAGGGAGTAAATTTATCGTACCCGATAATCTGCGTGCCATGTTCAATATGAATCCAGACTGGAAGTTCATCAAACAGGATGTGTCCGGTGCGGAGAATGCTGATTTCGACGACTCCAAATGGGAAACGGTAAGTACCCCTCATACCTACAACGATATAGATACCTACGATGAGATTATCTCTCGCGGAGGAGAAAAAAGCGAGTACATGGGTATTGCCTGGTACCGGAAACATTTCAAGATCCCTGCTGCTTATGCAGGCCGTAAAGTATTTATCGAGTTTGAAGGCATGAAACAGGCAGGCCGCTTTTTCGTCAACGGGAAACCTGCAGGTAAGTACGAAAATGGTGTCACTGCCTGCGGTATCGATATTACAGATCTGGTAAACTTTGGTGATAAGGAAAACATCCTGGCTGTCAAGATTGATAATAGCGGAAATTACGTTGAAGAATCATCCGGCGTGGCTTTTGAATGGATGTCTAAAGACTTTAACCCGAATTACGGAGGAATTAACAAACACGTATGGCTGCATATCACAGGCAAGGTTTATCAAACGCTCCCTTTGTACGAAAATCTTCAAACCAAAGGAGTTTATATCTATCCTAAAAACATCTCAATCCAGGGTAAGACTGCTGATATCAATATCGAGTCGGAAGTGAAGAATGAATCGGGAGATCAGAAATCAATCGACTTTTCTGCTGTCATTGTCGATGCTTCCGGAAATGTATGTACTACCATGAAGGGAGAAACGTATGACATGGTGAGCGGCGAAAGCTATGTTTTCAATGTTTCCGGAAAACTCGATCACGCCCGTTTCTGGGATGTCAATGACCCCTATTTATACGATGTTTACACCATTCTGACCATCGACGGAAAAGTTGTCGACGTTGATAAAGTGCGCAGCGGATTTCGTAAAGCAGAGTACAAAGGCGGAGCCGGCAAAGGCGGCTTATGGCTCAACGATCATTTTGTTTATCTGAAAGGATATGCACAACGAAGCACGAACGAATGGGCTGGTTTGGGACAAGCTTATCCTGATTGGATGCACGATTACACCGCAAACTGTATCCGTGAAAGTAATGGAAACTATATGCGGTGGATGCACATCACTCCTCAACGTGTCGATGTAACGGCATTTGACAAATATGGTATCATTGAAATTGCGCCCGGAGGAGATAAAGAAAAAGAAGTTGAAGGACGTCAGTGGGAGCAGCGGAAAGAAGTTATGAGGGCATCCATGATCTATTTCAGAAACAGCCCAAGTATACTTTTCTGGGAAGCTGGTAACAACGGTATATCCGGAGAACATATGAAAGAAATGCTGGACATTAAAAAGGAATGGGATCCGAATGGTATGCGTGCCATGGGTTGCCGTACGCTAAACGATACATCGGCAACGAAGTATGCCGAATATTTTGGGATAATGATCGGGCAAGACAAACGCACCGATGAACTGAAAGGTTATACCGATATGTTTCGTGCGTACAGCGCTTTGCGTCGTGATAAAGCCCCGCTGATCGAATCGGAAGATTATCGGGAAGAAGCCGCACGTCGTTTCTGGGATCCTTATAGTCCGCCACATTTTGGCTTCCATAAAAAACCGAATGATACCTGGGACTTGGATTGTGAATCGTTCTGCCTGGGAGACATCAAACGGTATTACGAATACTATTCGCAGCGAATTTCAAACCCGAACCGTGACAGTTCAAAATGGTCCGGTTATGCTTCCATTATCTTTACCGATTCCAACAGCCATGGCCGTCAGTACGACAGTGAAGTGTGCCGTGTAAGCGGGAAAATGGACGCCGTACGGATTCCGAAACCTGCCTATTTCACCCAGCGCGTCATGCAGAATGATAAGCCGGATATCTATATCATTGGCCATTGGAACTATCCGGATACGGTGACCAAAAATATATATGTGGTTTCCAACTGCCAGCAGGTTGAATTCTTTGTCAACGGGAAATCAAAAGGAAAAGTCAAACCGGAGAATGGGTATCAGTTTACCTTCCCCAAAATCAAATTCCAGGCAGGATCTGTAAAAGCAATCGGATATAACAACGGAATCGCTGTTTGCAATGATGAAATTAAAACTGCCGGTACTCCTAAAAGTCTGAAGTTAACCCTAATTACAGGTCCCAAAGGACTTTTGGCTGACGGGTCGGATGTTGCCCTCGTGGATGTGGAAGTGGTGGATGCCAACGGACAACGCTGTCCGACTGATGAATCGCGGGTAGATTTCGAAATTTCCGGCCCTGCTATCTGGCGCGGCGGTTATAACAGCGGTATTCCGGGATCTACTAATAACAAATACCTGCTTACCGAATGCGGGATTAACAGGGTAGCAATCCGTTCCACATTAACACCCGGAACCATAACACTTACAGCAAAACGGGAAGGGTTAACGCCTGTTACCATAAAAATTCAGTCCAATCCTTTTGAATTAAAGGATGGTTTATCCACTGAAATGCCTCAGGTTTTAAAGGACATGAATTTATAGTTCAAATAATCAATTAACTACTAACACTACAAAACTATGAAGGATCATTTCAGAACAACCTTTCTATTTTTAATACTTTCCATTCTCGTTGGGCACACAAATGCCCAACGAAGGATGGAAAACCTTGGCCGCGGTGTGGTAGCGGTACGGACAGGAACATCCAGTGCATTTATAAGCTGGCGCCTGTTGGGAAACGACCCCTATGGAATTGGATTTAATCTTTATCGATCCACAGCTGGCGGAACCGCCGTCAAACTAAACAGCTCCGTATTGACAGGAGGCACAAACTTTACAGATAATACTGCCGACCTTACACAGGACAATGCCTATTTTGTAAAACCGGTATTGAATGGAACCGAACAAGCAGCAAGCGGTTCGTTCACCCTTACGGCAAATCAAGCCATAGAACCTTGTGTAGTAGTTCCTCTTCGCAGCGGAAACCAAATCCATATGGTGTGGGTAGGCGACCTTGACGGTGACGGAGAATATGACTTTATTGTGGACCGTCTCGATTTTACCAATGGCGGATGTAAACTGGAAGCTTACAAACGGGATGGTACTTTCCTGTGGGTAGTGGATATGGGTCCGAACAGTAAAAACATGGATAACATTTCCCCCGGCTCTTCGACCATTGATGTAGGTAACTGGGACGGAGTTACTGTTTATGATATGGACGGAGACGGCAAGGCGGAGGTTATGGTTCGCACAGCCAATGGTGTCGTTTTTGGCGATGGAACTACACTCACCAATAGTAACGATAATATACAGTTTATTTCCGTTTTGAATGGCATGACCGGTGCTGAACGGTCACGGATACAACTTCCTACGGATTATCTTTCGGTGGGTCCATTAGCATGCAGTCTGGGTATCGGTTACCTCAACGGTATTACACCAAGCCTGGTTGGTTTTATGAAAAACCGCAATGCGGACGGATCCTTTAACCGCCTGATGTGTGCGTGGGATTTTGATGGAACGGCAATAACCCAGAAATGGAAAAGTAACTTATCCTTTGGAACAAGTTACGGACCGGGGAGTGATGGCCATCAAATGCGCATTCTTGATTTTGACGGCGATGGTAAAGATGAGATTGGTGAAATCGGTTTCGTCGTGAAAGGTGACGGAACACTGCTTTACAATATGGCTTCGAGCGGAATATATCATGGCGACCGCTGGCATGTGGGGAAACTCGACCCAAATCGTCCAGGTCTGCAGGGTTATGGTATCCAGCAGGATAATATTGACGGCTTGATCGAGTATTATTACGACGCAGGAAACGGAAAGGTCCTCTGGAAACATACCACCATTAATGTTGGTGATGCTGCACGTGGCGAAGCCAGCGATATCGATCCCCGTTATCCGGGTTACGAAGTTTGGTCGTTTTCCGGTCTTTACAATGGCCCTTCGAACTCCCAGTTGACATCTTCGGCGACTCCTTATCCCAATTTTCGTATTTGGTGGGATGGCGATGTCCTTGGTGAAAATCTCGATGATACGCATATTGATAAGTGGGATTATACCACCGGCACAACCAATCGCCTTACTACATGTTACCATTACGAAAATGCAACTGCCAGCGATCGAAATGCTCCGATGTTTTACGGAGACATTTTTGGAGACTGGCGCGAAGAAGTTGTTTATACAGATCCCACTTATTCCAAGCTTGTCATCATGACATCTCCCTATCCAAGCGATGTGCGGCTTTATACACTTCCTCACAATCCCGAATATCGTAACTGCATGACCGTAAAAGGATATTTACAATCTAACATGGTAGACTATTATCTTGGTTATGGTATGTCGAATCCCCCAACACCGCCTATGCAAACGGCAAAATGTGTCTGGAAAGGAAATGCCTCAAACAATATTTGGGATGCAGGGCTAACCCCGAACTGGATTGTGAATGGCACAGCAGGCAATTACAGTCAAAACGATGATGTGATGTTTGATATCTCGGGAAATCCTGACACTGCTGTTCTATTAAGTGGAACGCTCAATCCCTCTTCGATTAAAGTGATTAGTCCGCTAAATTATTCTTTTGGCGGCACGGGAAGTATTTCCGGTACAACAGGCATTTTAAAATCAGGTAACGGTTCGTTATCACTGAATACAAATTGTGACTACACAGATACCACCAGGGTAGAACAAGGTTCTTTATATATTAATGCTGGTCTTAGTCAGAGTCCGGTTCTTGTATCCCTTGGTGCTACTATCGGCGGATCAGGGACTATTTCAAAATCTGTCATTCTGAACAAAGGAGCTATGGTAGCTCCAGGCGCAAAAGGAAATGTTGGTACGTTGTCTTTTGCCGGCGGATTGGCTCTTCCTTCAAACAGTATTTGCATATTTGATATTACTGACGACTCAACAGGTCTGATCAAACCTTCGGATAAAATCGCTGTAACAGGAGATCTTAATGTGACAGATACCATGGTCATCCAGATTAATAAGATCAACGGAAAAGTAAAGGCAGGCACATATCCCCTCATTGCTTATTCAGGATCGTTCAACGGAAATTTATCGAAAATAGGTATATCAGGCCTTTTCGGACAGAAATTTGCTTTAAACAATAGCGGAGGAGTTATTTCTTTGACCATTGAATCAGCCCGTGGAGCTGCCAAAATCGTTTGGAACGGTTCGTCGGATACCTGGGACCTGCAAACCACTCCGGCATGGTCATTGAGCGGCGTACCCGTAACTTTTGTACCAAACGACTCTGTAATCTTTGATCCAACAGGGTCAAACAATTCTTTAGTAAAAATTGTCGGAACATTAAATGTAGACAACATTTCGGTTGATGCTTCAGCAAACAATTATACGTTCTCGGGAACAGGAAACCTTGGCGGCACTGCAGGACTCACAAAAACAGGCAATGGAACTTTATCCGTATTGACAACCAATAGTTTTACCGGAAAAACAGTAGTGAACGGAGGAAAACTTGAAATAAGCAGTCTTGCTGATGCCGGAGCACAAAGTTCTATTGGTGCGGACACTGCCAAATCTCCCGCGCATTTTATCCTTAACAATGCTTACCTGAAATATTCAGGTACAGCAAATGTTTCCACCAACAAAGGACTCACAATTAATGGTACCAGTGATACCATTGAAGTTGCCAACCCCGCCCCATTAATGACCATCCAGGGGGTGATCGCGGGAACCGGTAATCTGGTAAAAACCGGTCCTGGTATTCTCAACCTGCAAAAAAGTATGAATACTTACACCGGCAACACCATTGTGAAAGGTGGAACGCTTTCCTTAGGCGACCAGACCGCAAATTCTTATGGTGTAAATACAGGTTCAATAACTCTTGATAATGGCACACTTACACTCTATAATAATTCATCTTCTAACTATTTTTATACCAATTTAATTGTTCCAACTGGTTCTGCTGGTTACTTTAACAATGGCCAGCGCTGCAGAAATAGTGGTTCTCTCACAGGAGGAGGTATATTAGCTATCTATCTTCCCGGAAACATTGACCGAACTATCTTCTTTGGTGACTGGTCGGCTTTTACAGGAACCATTAACATCACAGGCATAGTTGGTTCTACTTTCAGGATTGGGAACTCCTATGGTTATGCCAATGCGATGATTAATCTCAATACAAATGTCACCATGTACAATGGAGGTACCGGTACCACAGGTGGTAATACAAGTCCTGATACCGTTAAGGTAGGTGCCTTATCCGGAACGACAGGCTCAACCATTAAAGACGAAAACTGGGTTATAGGTTCAAACAACCTGGATGCAACTTTTAACGGGCTTATCACCGGCTACTCCATAACCAAAAAAGGCATGGGTGCATGGACTCTTACAGGAGCCAATACATATACCGGAGGAACTACCGTTAACGGAGGAACATTGATTGTTACCAATACCACTGGTAGTGGCACAGGAACAGGAACACTTACCGTAAACAATAACGGAGCTCTTGCAGGAACCGGAATCATATCAGGTCCTGTAATTGTGGTATCAGGTGGAACCATAGCTCCGGGAAACAATAGCATCGGTACGCTTACAGTTAACAACAACGTTACCTTACAGGACGGGAGCAATACCTCGATTGAGATAAACAAATCAGCAAGCTCGAACGATATTCTTGCTGTTACGGGTACCTTATCACTGGGAGGAACACTTACCATCTCAAATCCGGGTAATGCATTTGTGATGGGTGATAACTTTAAAATATTTACCGGAACAATTACAAGATCATCCTTTGCTGCCATTTATCCCTCAACGCCCGGCACAGGACTTGTATGGGATACCACCGCACTACGTGCTACAGGAACAATAAAGGTAAAAGGAACCCAATCGATTACGTTTGATCCTTTGGTGAGCAAAACTTATGGAGATACAAACTTTAATCTGACAGCTATGACTTCCTCAGGTTTAGCTGTAACATACAAAAGCTCCAATACTTCGGTTGCCATAATAACCGGAAATACTGTTAGCATTGTTGGTGCAGGAACCACAAACATTACGGCCTCACAGTCGGGCAATTCCAATTATCTGTCTGCTCCGGATGTTTCGCAAACCTTAACCGTAAATCAGGCTGTTCAGATCATTAGTTTTGGACCCATTACGACCAAAACATATGGTGATGCTCCGTTCGATCTGTCAGCCACCGGGGGTACTTCGGGTAATCTTATAACTTTTGTAAGTTCTAATACCAATGTTGCAACCATTGCAGGTAGAACAGTTACCATTGTCGGAGCAGGGATAACAACCATCACTGCTTCACAGGCAGGCAATGCAAATTATTTTTCTGCGTCCGATATCTCACAGGACTTCAGTGTAGCCAAAGCAAACCAGATCATTACCTTTACCGATCAATTGTCAAAGAGAGTAGGTGACTCCCCGTTTGTACTAACTGCCACAAGCTCATCAGGACTTCCTGTTAGCTATACCAGCAGTGATAACAATATTGCTACCATCAGTGGTTCGACTGTAACAATTGTTGCAACAGGTACAGCAACAATCACAGCATCACAGCCTGGCAATAACAACTATAATGCAGCACAGGATGCATCAAAAACCCTCAATGTGTTATCAACGCAAATAGGTTCATTAACGGATGGCGATGTTACAATTGCACCCAATCCGGTTAAAGACTATCTGACTATTTCAATTGTGACACTTAAGGACAAGACGATGATGAACATTTTTGCCATGAACGGTTCTCCTGTTTATCAGGGACAAATAACGGATAAAGAAACGAAAGTGGACATGAGCCGTTTTGCACCTGGTACCTATATCCTTAAAATTACTTTCGATGATCAGGTAATCATCCGGAAAATTATCAAAGAATAATACATATAAAACAGCCACGAATTACACTTAATTATCACTAATAAGAAGTCCATTCGTGTTAATTCGTGTAATTCGTGGCTATAACAATCTTTTAAAATGACTTAAACCCGATAATCTCCCTTACCTCTTTCAGTGTCCTGGAAGCACTCTCGCGGGCTTTTTCAGCACCCAATGTAACTACTTTCCGCAGATATTCGCTGTCGTTATATATGGCATCATACCTTTCCCTAATGGGGTTTACAAAGTTTACAATGTCTTCGGCCAATTGTTTTTTCAAATCGCCATAACGCCTTACACCTAAATCATATTCTTTATGGAAATGCTTATAAACGTCAGGCGAAGAAACTACTTTCATTATAGTGAAGAGGTTTTTTACACCATCACTCATTGCTGGTTGTTCTTGCCCAACTTCTGCAGGAGCTCCGCTATCAGTAACAGCGGACATTACTTTCTTACGGATTACTTTCTCGTCATCTACCAAATAAATCCCATTCCCGTCTGATTTTCCCATTTTCCCTGATCCATCAAGTCCGGGGATTTTAATCAAATCCTTACCAAAATTGAATGCTTCAGGTTCTATAAAATAATCCACTTTGTACATCTGGTTGAAACGGCGTGCATATTTAGCAGTAATCTCCAGGTGTGGCTTCTGATCCTTGCCAACCGGAACTTTATTAGCTTTGTGAATCAAAATATCAGTAGCCATGAGAACTGGATATGTAAGGAGGCCAGCATTTACGTTATCTGGTTGGTTTCTGATCTTTTCCTTGAACGTAGTAGTGCGCTGCAATTCACCTACATAAGCATTCATGTTCATCAACAAATACAATTCCGAAATCTCTGGTATATCGCTCTGTACATAAATCGTCGCAACCGCAGGGTCAATACCGCAGGCAAGATATTCTGCCAGAACTTTTCGCACGTTTCCGTGCAGATCAACAGGTGTGGGGTGCGTTGTAAGCGAATGCAAATCTGCAATAAAGAAAAAACACTTGTATTCGTGCTGCATCTTCACAAAATTCTTGACTGCGCCAAAGTAATTGCCCATGTGCAGGTTACCTGTAGGGCGAATTCCGCTAAGTACAATTTCCATAAATTTTATTTTAGTCGACAGTCCATAAACCACAGTCCACAGCCAGTCTAAAGTAAACGCTTGTTATCAATTACCTTTCAGTTATTGGCATATTAGCAGATTGACTGATTGGCATATTTAAGTAACTCGCAAAACTATAAAATCATTTAAAATTATCACGTTCCTTTCTATTTTTTGGTGTCTCAAGTTACAATTAATATCTTCGTGGCAAAATAATACAAGTTGTAAGACTTTAGAAGTGAGTTTGAAATGATAATGATCTTTATTTCAAGACTTACAACTGAATACTAAAAATATGGAATCGACCCGTCAAAACAAAGTTGCACGGATGCTTCAGAAAGATCTGGGAGAGATTTTCCAGAGGCTGGAAAGGGATGCTTTACAAGGGAAAATGGTCACCATAACCGTGGTGCGAATGAGCCCTGACCTTAGTTTGGCTAAAGTTTACCTTAGTATATTCCCATCCGAAGGTAAAGCCGAATTCATTGAGCACCTCAAGCATTACGTAAAAATTATCCGAAATCAGCTGGGTCAGCGCGTTCGTAATCAACTGCGAATTGTCCCGGAGTTAGCCTTTTTTATTGACGATAGCCTCGATTATGTTGAAAAGATTGATCAGCTTTTAAAAAAATAAACATGCAATACGATCCAATTAAGCGACTTCTAGGTAAAATATTCAATTCCACTCCGTTTCTCCGTGTTCTGTTTTATAAACTGCTTAACGTACTTCTGCTCAGAACGTGGCATATTAAAAAAGAACTCCGGAAAATCAAAAAATCCTTTCCTGAAAAGGCAGAAGTACTTGATGCCGGCTCCGGTTTCGGACAATATGTTTATTATCTGTCTTCCATCTCTCCACTTTGGAAAATAAAAGGTGTGGATGTGAAAGAAGAACAAATTGCCGATTGTAATCAATTTTTTACCAAGCTTGGTGAGAATAACAGAATTCTTTTTGAAGAGGCAGACCTTACCAAATTTGTTGATCCTCAAAAATACGACCTGATTCTTTCTGTTGATGTGATGGAACATATCCTGGAAGACGTACAGGTGTTTAAAAACTTTAATCAATCCCTCAAACCAGGCGGTGTGCTGCTTATTTCAACACCATCGGACCAGGGAGGCTCAGACGTTCATGATGAACACGAAAGTTCTTTTGTTGGTGAGCATGTGCGTGACGGATACAATATTATTGACATAGAAGAAAAATTAAAATAA